>JBFMEI010000001.1:0-34351 GCA_040753295.1 Thermodesulfobacteriota bacterium
TCAAGGGATTCTCTTCGGATCTATATCGCCTACGGCACCCATTTCCGTCAGAGTGAAAAAGAGAGTCTGAGTACCTATGGACCGGTTTATCGCCGGTATCATTTCGTTCATCACAACTGCGATGATAAGGCCCTTTTTGAAGATCTTGGAACGACGTTCCGGGGTACCCGTATCACCCTTCGCAAAGAGCTGTTGAGATCCACTTTTATCATAACTTTCGGAGCCATATCCCATCATTATTTTGCCGGCTACGGCGGAGGCAGGAAGCTGATTTTTCCGGGGCTCGGGTTTCGGGATTCCATCTATCAGAATCATTCATTATTCTTGGATAAAAAAATGGAAACGCTTTGTCTCGAATGCGGGCCCGGGATGCTGAAAGGAAATCCGGTTGCCGAAGATCTGGATGAAATCGAGGATCGGTTTTCAGCGCATCTGGGAGTGCATGGAATTCTGGATGAAAACGGACGTGTGTGCGATATTTATCTGGGCCGGGGAAGAAAAGAATTTCTCAAGGCCTGCACTGCACACGCCGGAAACTGTGAAATTCCATGCAAAGAAGCATTCGACCTGGTCGTCGCTTCCGCCGGAGGAAATCCGAAAGATATCAACTTCATCCAGAGTCACAAAGCGGTTGAAAATGCCGCAAAATTCGTCAGGGATAATGGAATCCTGATTCTTTTTGCAAGGTGCCCGGACGGGATCGGCTCCAGTACATTTTTATCCTGGTTTGAGCGGAATTCTTTTAAAGAATCGTTTCAACGGCTCTCCAAAGCCTATGAAGGAAACGGTGGAACGGCCCTTTCCATGATGATAAAATCCAGACGCATATCCATTTTCATGATTACGGATCTCGAGGATTCGATCTGTCGGAATATGGGGATTCGAAAGATCAGCAGGAAGAAGGCTCAGGAAATGATCGATATTGAAAAAGGGCGGATTGCCGTAATTCCCAACGCCGGTCTGGTCGTGAGGATTCCCATAGGGATTTCGAATTAAACAAAATCGATACATCCGGTCAGGAAAAATATATATATAAAAGGAGTGAAAATGGCTCAATCTGATTCCATAATCACCTATTCGAAAGAAAAGGGATATCTCATTCCGGATTACCCTAAGATTCCGTTTATCGAAGGGGATGGGACCGGACCGGATATCTGGAATGCCGCCAGAATGGTTATGGATGCTGCTGTGGCCGCAGCATTCGGGATGAGAAAAAAGATTGAATGGCTGGAAGTTCTGGCCGGAGAAAAAGCGTTTAATAAAACGGGAACCTGGCTTCCGGATGATACCCTGGATATGATTCGAAGGCATCGGATTGCCATAAAAGGTCCGCTGACCACACCGGTCGGCAAAGGGATCCGGAGCATCAACGTAGCATTGCGTCAGGAACTGGATCTTTACGGTTGCGTGAGGCCGGTCCGATATATCCGTGGAATCCCGAGTCCGGTCCGATATCCTCAAAGAGTCGACATGGTGGTCTTCAGAGAAAATACAGAGGACGTCTATACCGGGCTCGAATGGGAAGCCGATTCCACGACCGCAAATAAAATCATTGACCTGATCCATCGGGAGACCGGAAAATCGGTTCGCGAGGGCTCCGGAATTGGAATCAAGCCCATGAGCCGGTTCGGGACCCAGCGTCTGGTTCGTATGGCCCTCTTATTTGCTCTGGAAAAGAAAAAGAAAAGCATCACCCTTGTCCATAAGGGGAATATCATGAAATATACCGAAGGGGCGTTTCGAAACTGGGGATATGAGGTGTGTCAGAGGGAGTTTTCTGATCAGGTTATCACTGAAGAAGACTTGAAAACCCGATATGCGGGTCAGGTTCCGGACGGGAAGGTGGTTGTAAAAGATCGGATTGCAGATGCCATGTTCCAGCAGATTCTACTCAGGCCTGAGGAGTATGACGTTCTGGCCATGCCGAATCTGAACGGGGATTATATGTCGGATGCCCTTGCGGCCATGGTGGGCGGGCTGGGGATGGCTCCGGGCGCAAACATCGGAGAAGGGTATGCGGTATTTGAAGCCACCCACGGGACTGCACCGAAATATGCGAACCAGGACAAGGTGAACCCCGGCTCTCTTATCCTCTCCGGAGCCATGATGCTCGAATTCATGGGATGGAACAAAGCGGCAATGCGGATTCGAAACGGCCTTCAGAAAACCATCCGCCAGAAACGGGTCACATATGACCTGGCCAGGCAGATGAAAGGTGCTACAGAGATTAAATGTTCAGCCTTTGCGGCTGCCGTTGTCGAAAATTTTTCATAATCCGAAAGACTGGTTACAAGGAGCTCCAATTGAGCGGATCCGAAGAAAGAGCCCTGGAGTTGGAGAAAGCCAATATCCGGCTTGAGGAAGAAATCCGGGAGCGTCGGGAGACCGAAGAACGCTTAAGACATGAAAAAAAGCATCTGGAGTCGCTGGTCAAAAACAATTTCCTTGCTGTTGTCCATCTGGATGAAGCTCATCGTATCCTTTCGTGCAACAGTATCTTTGAGGCCCTGTTTCAATATTCTGAGTCGGAACTCAAGGGCCGGTTTCTTGATGATGTGGTAGCGGATCCGGATCACCGGAAAGAAGCTCTGACCTATTCAGAAAAAACCAGGGAAGGAAAGGCGATTCATGGTTCAGGGCTTAGGCGGAAAAAAGATGCAAGCCTTGCGGATGTGGAATTTTTCGGGATTCCCGTGATTATTGATGGAAAGGTCGTAGGGTCTTATGGGCTCTACCGGGATATTTCAGACCTGAGAAAAGCGGAGAGGGCTCTTAAGGAGAGTGAGATCAGGTACCGGGATCTTTATGAGGAATCGCGGCGTGCTCAGGATCTTTACCGGTCCTTTCTCCATTCATCTGCCGATGCGGTTATTATCTATGACCTGTATGGATCTGCTCAGTATGTGAGCCCGTCCTTTACCCGGATTTTCGGATGGACGGATGAAGAGATCAAAGGAAAACGGATTTCTTTTGTACCGGATTCGGAACAGCAGATGACGCTTCGTATTATCCGGGATCTGATCGAAACCGGGACGCCATGTCATGGCTATGAAACCCGGCGCCTGACCAAGGACGGACGGATCCTGGATGTGAGTATCAGCGCTTCCAGATATCATGATCATATGGGAAATCCTTCAGGGATGGTGGTGGTCATGAGTGACATTTCCGAGAGAAAAGCCCTGGAAGCTCAGCTTCTTCACGCCCATAAAATGGAAGCCATCGGGACATTGGCCGGCGGAGTGGCTCATGATTTCAATAATATTCTTCAGGCCATTTCCGGATTCACTCAGCTCATGATCATGACCAGAGATGAAAAGGATCCGGACTATTCGAAACTCCAGGCGATTGAAAAATCCACACATCGGGCACGGGAGTTGACCCAGCGGCTTCTGATTTTCGGAAGAAAGATCGAATCCAAACTGAGGCCGATCGATTTAAACCGGGAAATTGAAGGTGTGAGCAGGCTTTTGGAAAGAACAATTCCAAGAATGATCCGGATTGACCAGGATCTTGAGAATCGATTGCCCCTAATCAATGCGGATCCGGTTCAACTTGAGCAAATTATAATGAATCTCGGAGTCAATGCAAGAGATGCCATGCCGGATGGAGGCAGGCTTGTCTTAAAAACCAGGAGCACCCGGCTGTCCGAAGAGTTTTGCCGGAAAAATTTAGGCGCTGTTCCCGGCCGATATATACTGCTTTCCGTAGAAGATACCGGATGCGGAATCCGCCAGGAGATTCTCAAGCATATCTTTGAACCGTTTTTCACCACCAAGGAAGCAGGACGGGGGACCGGCCTTGGATTGGCGATGGTATATGGAATCGTCAAAAGCCATTCGGGATATATTACCTGTGAAACCGAAGTGGGAAAAGGCACCTCTTTTAAAATTTATTTTCCGGTTCTTCAAATTGAAGGTGAGACCGGAGCTGAGGAATCGATTGAAGATGAAAACATCCGCACCGGAGATGAGACGATCCTCCTTGTAGATGATGAAGAAGAAATCCGGGAAATCGGAGAATCCCTTCTAACCCGTTACGGGTATAAAATTATTCAGGCGGATTCGGGTGAGCGTGCAGTGGATCTGTACGGAGAAATGAGGGATTCCATAGGCCTGGTGATTCTTGATCTGAACATGCCGGGAATGGGAGGGTATAAATGCCTCGATGAATTGACTCGCATCAACCCAAAGGTAAAAATCTTAATTGCCAGCGGTTATCTGGCGGATGAAAAACAGATTCAGGCGGTTAATGCCGGTTCAGCGGCTTTCATCGGCAAGCCTTTTCACATCCGGGAGCTTTTGAAAAAGATAAATGAGATTTTTGAAAAAGACGACACTGTTCCCGTTGAATCGACTTGATAATTTTTTTTATCGTTATTTAAAATGCTCAACGCAGGTTCTTGTTTTGCGTTGAATATTCTGTCTTTATGCACCCTCTTGTGTTAAGAATAGCCTAACTTGAAGTTAACTTCAGATGGGGGAGAAAATGAAAAAAGAGGATTTCATCAGGGAAATCCTTGTGAATCATAGAAAAATAAGGGTTTTTGATATTACATTGCTGGAAGAAAAAGGGATTGCCGGGATTAAAAGAATCCCATTTTCAATCCGGATTCTCATTGAGAACCTTCTGAGAAGACTCGATGGAACAGTCGTGACCGAGGAGGATCTTCTAAATATCGCCGGCTGGAAGGAACGATATGACACACCGGTGGAAATCCCTTTTTATCCGTCACGGGTACTCATGCAGGATTTCACGGGTGTTCCGGCCATTGTCGACCTTGCCGCCATGAGGGATGCCATAAAAAAGAGGGGGGGAGATCCGGATCGGGTCAACCCGCTGGTCCCTACCGAGCTTGTGGTGGATCATTCGGTTCAAGTCGATTATTTTGGAACCGCAGATGCCGCAACAAAAAATGTCGCCAAAGAATATGAAAGAAACTCAGAACGGTATGCCCTTCTCAAGTGGGCCCAGAAAAGTTTTAAAAACCTGCGCATTGTTCCCCCGAATTCCGGTATCTGTCACCAGGTCAACCTGGAGTATCTGGCAAGAGTCGTCATGTTGGAGAAAACAGGCGGACGCCTGATCGGGTATCCGGATACGGTGGTGGGGACCGACTCGCATACCACAATGATCAATGGGATCGGGGTGCTGGGATGGGGGGTCGGTGGGATTGAAGCCGAAGGCGTGATGCTGGGGCAGCCGTATTCCATGACCATTCCGGAGGTCATCGGTGTTAAGCTCACTCAGAGGCTCAATCCCGGAGTCACCGCAACAGATCTGGTCCTGGCCATTACTGAGAAATTGAGAAAAAAAGGAGTTGTCGAGAAGTTTGTGGAATATTTCGGCCCTGGAGTTCAATCCCTCTCTATTCCTGAGCGGGCCACGATCGCCAATATGACGCCGGAATGCGGTGCAACCGTGGGGTACTTCCCCATCGACGATCAGACCATTCAATACCTTCAAATGACCAACCGTGCGAACCAGGCAAAAATGGTCAAAACCTATACCCAGGCAGTGGGGCTTTTCAGCGCGACATTTGAAGATACCCGGTATACGGAGATTCTGGAATTGGATCTTTCGTCGGTTCAGCCGTCGGTTGCCGGACCCTCGAGACCCCAGGACCGGATTGAGCTTAAAGATTTAAAAGAGAAGTTCGCACAGGTTCTGGGATGCGAGTATCAGCGGAATGCGGAACTCGGTCAGCTGTCTCAGTTCCATCACGAGTCCGGGAGCAAAACCGTCCGGACAACCGAATGCAGGCCCATCCGGCCGGCAACACACGGAATCGACCTGTTCGGTAGAAGGGAGCGGATCGGGGACGGAAGCCTTGTGATCGCTGCAATTACCTCATGCACCAATACATCAAATCCCAGCCTCCTTCTAGGCGCCGGCCTTGTGGCGAAAAAAGCGGTTGAACGGGGGCTTCATCTCTCTTCTTTGGTAAAAACCTCTCTGGTTCCGGGTTCAAAAGTCGTGAAGCGATATCTGGAAGCATCGGGTCTCATGCCCTATTTTGAAGCCCTGGGATTTCATGTGGCGGGATTTGGATGCACGACCTGCATCGGAAACAGCGGTCCGCTTCATCCGGAGATCGAAAAAGCGATTTCCGACCATTCCCTGACCGTGGCGGCGATCCTTTCCGGGAACCGGAATTTTGAAGCCCGGATTCATCAGAGCGTTAAAGCCAATTTTCTGGCATCCCCCATGCTGGTGATCTGTTTTGCCATTGCCGGAAGGATGGATATCGATCTGACCAGAGAGCCTGTGGGGATTGATCCCCAGGGAGATCCCGTATATCTGGACGAGATCTGGCCTCAAGATGAAGAAGTCCGGAACTTTGTAAAGAAACACGTTAAAGGCACGTTTTTCAGGGAAGAATATGGCCGCATCTTTGAGGGAGACGATTTTTGGAAACATCTCAAAGTGACAAAAAGCAAAACCTTCAACTGGGAAGAGAATTCGACTTATATCAAAAATCCCCCTTATTTTGATTTGGCTTTTCAGCAGAAAGGAATCCCTTCGGATCTGGCAGGAGGAAAGATATTGGTATGGCTGGGCGATTCGGTGACAACCGATCATATTTCCCCGGCCGGAGCCATTCCTGAAGAGTATCCGGCCGGAGCGTATCTCAGGGAACGGAATATCATTCCTGAAGATTTCAACTCATACGGATCAAGGAGGGGGAATCATGAGGTGATGGTTCGAGGAACTTTTGGAAATATTCGACTGAAAAACCGCCTGCTCGGTTCAAAAGAAGGGGCATACACCCAGAAGTTTCCGGAAAAGAAGGAGATGTTTATTTTTGAAGCGGCTAGGGAATATCAGGAAAATGAAATCCCCCTGCTGATCATTGCCGGGAAAGAGTATGGGGCCGGGTCTTCCAGGGATTGGGCGGCCAAGGGAACCGCTTTGCTCGGAGTCAGGGCGGTAATCGCCGAATCGTATGAGCGGATTCATCGAAGCAATCTGGTCGGAATGGGGGTACTTCCTCTGGTGTTTTTAGAAGATCAGAATCCCCGGGTTCTTGGTCTGGACGGGACTGAAACCTATCGAGTCTCTGGAATAACGGATATGAAGCCGAGGAAACGGCTTGCCGTTTCTGCGATCCGGGAGGACGGAAAGGAGATCCGGTTTGAAACTGTGGCCAGACTCGACACTCCCATGGAAGTGGAGTATTATTTAAACGGCGGAATCCTTCCATTTGTGTTGAAAAAGATCATGGATCCGGCGAAAAGAGAAAAGATCCCAGGAGCGGGGATGGAGTGAAAGAATATTTATGGCCAAACCGAAACTGAAACAGCATCTGATCAATTTGGAATGGTGCAAAGGGTGCGGGATATGTATCGCCTTTTGCCCGAAAAGCGTTCTGGAGCTCAGCGAACAGGATAAAGTGGTCGTGGCAAGGCCGAAAGACTGCATCTGCTGCCGGTTGTGCGAATTAAGATGTCCGGATCTCGCCATCGAAGTTGAGACGGAATAGAGGGCTCATATGGGGAAGAAGATTTTATTTTTACAGGGAAATGAGGCGTGTGTTGAAGGGGCGTTATATGCCGGTCTGGACTTTTTTGCCGGGTATCCCATTACTCCCTCCACAGAGATCGCGGAACATCTCTCCTTCCGGCTTCCGAAAATCGGGGGGAAATTCATTCAGATGGAAGATGAGATTGCGTCCATGTGCGCCATCATCGGCGCATCTCTTTCAGGGCATAAGGTGATGACCGCCACCAGCGGACCGGGATTTTCCCTCATGCAGGAAGCTTTAGGATATGCGATCATGGCGGAAATTCCATGCGTCATCGTCAATGTTCAGAGGGGAGGCCCTTCAACAGGTCTTCCCACCAGCGGATCCCAGGGGGATGTGAATCAGGCCCGATGGGGGACCCATGGGGATCACGCCATCATCGCCCTGACCGCTTCGAATCATCAGGATGTTTTCAAAATGACCGTGGAGGCTTTCAACCTTTCTGAAACCTATCGTACCCCTGTCGTCCTGCTGTTTGATGAGGTGGTGGGGCACATGCGGGAGCGTCTGATCATGCCGGAAAAAGATGAAGTTCCTCTGGTCCATCGACTTCGCACTTCCGTAAAGGAAGGTGTGGATTATCATCCATACCTCCCCCGGGAAGACGGAAGGCTTCCCATGTCGGATTTCGGAGGCGTTCATCGGTATAATGTGACCGGGTTATTTCACGACATGTGGGGATTCCCCTCAAGCAATCCCGGAGTGGTTCAGGGGCTCCTTCGTCATCTCATCGACAAGATCAACAACAATGCCAATCGAATCACCCGGTTCAAGGAGTATCATCTGGATGATGCGGAAGTGGTTCTGGTTTCATACGGATCGAGCGCCCGGAGCGCCCTCCATGTGGTTCAAAACCGGAGGCCCCGGGGAGAGAAACTGGGACTGCTCGAACTCCAGACGCTTTGGCCGTTTCCTTATGATGTGATCCGGAATGCATGTCGAAACGCCGAATTTGTCCTCGTGGTGGAGATGAATATGGGGCAGGTCCTTCAGAGCGTGAAACTGGCGGTAGACGAACCCGGAAAAGTCTTTCTCGCAAACCGGATCGACGGTTCCTATATCACGCCCACGGATATTCGAAATGTTCTGCGGGTTATCCAGGCAAAGGGGGTATGAATTCATGCCGATTAAAGACTATATCCGGGAACGCTTTTTCCCTCATCTCTGGTGCCCGGGCTGCGGACACGGGATTGTGCTGAATTCCCTGATCCGGGCCATCGAAAAGCTGGGGCTGAGTAAAAATGAAATCGCCATGGTATCCGGGATCGGATGTTCATCCAGGATTTCCGGATACGTGGATTTTCACACCCTGCATACCATCCACGGACGGGCCCTGGCGTTTGCAACCGGCCTGAAGCTGGGGCTGCCTTCATTAAATGTCATCGTCCCCATGGGAGACGGAGACGCTCTGGCCATCGGCGGGAATCATTTCATCCATGCGGCCCGGAGAAATATCGAAATGACGGCCATTATCATGAACAACCGGATCTATGGAATGACCGGAGGTCAGTATTCTCCTTTGTCCGGATACGGAACCATGGCCACCACAGCACCTTATAGCAATATCGATCATGACTTCGACGTGGTTCAGCTTTCCATCGCCGCAGGAGCAACCTTTGTCGCCAGATCGACGACGTATCACGTCCATCAACTCACGGAAATTCTGGAGCAGGCGATTCTTCATGAAGGATTTTCAGTGGTCGAGGTTCTATCCCAGTGCCCCACCTATTTTGGGAGAAAAAACAGACTGGGAGGTGCGGCGGACATGATGAATTATTATAAAACTCAAACGACACCCATCGGATCAAAGGCCAAAGAGGAGAATCCGAATCTGATCGAACGGGGGGTTTTCGTTCAGAAAGAGCTGCCTGAATACTGCAGGGAGTATGATAAGGTCATCGAACGGGCGATGGGTCGATCGGAATAGAGGAAATCGACATGGAACGATGCAGAATGGTTTTTTCAGGATCAGGCGGTCAGGGGGTCGTGACGGCAGCCATCATCCTTGCGGAAGCAGCGGTCCTTTACGAGGACCTCACGGCGGTACAATCCCAATCCTACGGACCCGAAGCCAGGGGAGGCGCAACCCGATCCGATGTGATCATCTGGGATACTGAAATTTTTTTCCCGAAAGTCATTGAACCCAATGTTCTGGTCTGTTTGACCCAGGAGGCCTACAATCGCTTTTACTCCATTATCCGGCCCGGCGGGCTTCTCATCACCGATACCCGGTATGTGAAAGTCCAAAGCAAGGTGGATGCCCAACAGAAGGAATTACCTCTTTACCAGAGTGTTATGGAAAAGATCGGGAAACCGATTGTTTTTAATATCTGCATGCTGGGAGCTGTGGTGGGATTGACCAAAGTGGTGAAGCCGGAATCGGTCATGAGTGTGCTGAAAGACAGAATTCCGAAAAATTTTCTGACGATCAATCGACAGGCCCTTGAATTGGGATTGAGCATGGCCGAGTCGGTTAATATCTGAATTCCTTGCCGGCGAAAATTCCAGAAGAAGCGAAATGTAAAGCGGATCCCCCTCGCCGGTCGGGAATATACATTCATGTCCCTTTCTGCCTGAAAAAATGCCGATACTGTGATTTCTATTCCATCACGGATCCGGGATTCATCGAATCATATCTGAATGCGCTTTCAATAGAGATCCGCCACCTTTCAGGATCGACTCCGGCCCCTGTGGATTCCATCTATTTCGGAGGCGGAACTCCTTCGCTATTAACCCCCGGGCAGATCGGCCGAATCATCGGAGAATGCAAATCCGCGTTTGATATTCTCCCGGATTCTGAAATAACCCTGGAAATGAATCCAAAGACGGCGGATGAAGGAGTTCTGACGGAATATCGGGCTTCAGGAATCAACCGAATCAACATCGGGGTTCAATCTCTGGAAGCGTGGGAGCTCGAATTTCTGGGACGCATCCATGCTCCTTCGGATGCAGAGGATGCGATTCAATGGGTGAAGGTTGCCGTATTCGACAATTATGGGGTTGACTTAATTTATGGAATACCGGGCCAGACGGTTGAGTCCTGGACGGCGATTCTAAGGAGAATCGTCGAGTTTTCACCCAATCACATTTCCTGCTACATGCTCACCTATGAGCCCGGGACCCCCCTGGATCTGGATTTAAGGTCAAAAAAGATCCGCAAGATGTCTGAAGAACTGGCGGCGCACCTTTTTCTCACAACAGATTCAATCCTGGAAGAATATGGTTACGATCACTATGAGATATCCAATTTCGCACAAAGAAGAGAAGGAGTGTCACCGGGCGCCCGATCTCTTCATAACCGGAAATATTGGACCTTTTCTCCATATCTGGGACTGGGTCCCGGCGCCCATTCATTTATTGGAGACACCCGGTTCTGGAATGTGAAAGATCTGGACCGGTATATGCATCTCTTATCAAGAGGAGAGCTTCCTGTTTGCGGAAAAGAGGTTTTAAGCCGTGAGCAGCAGGCGCTTGAGATGATCTATCTGGGACTCAGGAC
The DNA here is from genome assembly GCA_040753295.1 of Thermodesulfobacteriota bacterium. Classification (GTDB taxonomy): domain Bacteria; phylum Desulfobacterota; class Desulfobacteria; order Desulfobacterales; family UBA2156; genus RBG-13-49-15. The sequence continues at coordinate 11,022 of JBFMEI010000001.1, forward strand.
CCGGGAAGGGATCTCCGCGAGGATCTTTGAAGCCAAAATCGGCATTTCGTTCCATGAGACGTTTTCAGAAATCATTCAACATCTTTTGGATGAAAAAATGATAATCGAAACTCCGGAATCCTGCGCCCTCTCGCCTAAAGGGATGCTTTTCCATGAAAGCATTTCCCGGCGATTTGCCGAACGCCTTCCGATATTATGAAATATTGCGGATCCCGGCCTGACCGGAATAAAGACCGATCCTGGTGATGCATCAGGTCGATAATGCTTTGATCAGAACTCCAAGGTAAAACCGTGCGTGGCTGATGGGAGCTGCCATATTGGCACGATGGTTTGCGAAAATACTGCTTAAATCACTGTTGGTGACAATCCAGGGGCTGATTTTTGTGGCGATCCGGCATGACTCGATGGCATGGTGAAGGACTTCCATCCCTTTTCTGGATTCGACGATCTCATCGAAGTCCTGTTGCAACGCTTCGAGGATGGTCAACATAGCGGAAGCGACGCCCTTGGCATAAAAAAAGTATTCATCCGCCATGAAAAAGCTGACGGGCTGCCCGTCTTTTTCCCTTTGTTTGACCAGATTTTCGTCGCAGCTTCCCAGAAGATCCTCATAGGCAATGAGGAGTGGAATCAGGTTGTCGGTCCGCGTGTAGAAGGCTGCCTGCCTTTTTTCGAGTTTGGTGTAGTAGATTCGAAATTCTTCAAGGCCCATTTTGTATTTGGATTCCGCAGATGGAAACCAGTATTTGGTGGGCTTGATCATGAACCAGTTCATGGCGTTTTCCAGGTTTTTATCAAAGGCTTCCGTACTTCCGGTCCGGGAAATCCGTTCGGCCAGAATCACGGCGCTGCGGCGGGTGACTTCAAGAACTCCGAGCTGAAATGAATTGACATTATCCGTGAACCGGATGAGGTCGTTGGGTCTCCATCCCCAAAACCGTTCTTTAATTTCGTATTCGAGGGGCTTGATCAGGGAGTCGACAAAGGCCATTCCAGTGGCTGGAAATCGCTTTATCGGAGTATGGGAGGTCTCGTTTGCTTTGGGTGCGGATTTTTCCGGAGCCGGAGGAGATATCGGATGGGGAGCCGGAAGGGCTGAATCTTGATGAGTCGATTGATCCGGGGATGGTGTATGAACCGAATCATCCCGGGTACCCGGATCATGGGAAGGGATCGATTCTTCACTTTTGACGACTTCCTTATGGGCTTCGGTTTTCGGTTTTTTAAATGCACCGATCACCGAAATCACGACCCAGAGTACGGCGATGGTAATCATTGTACCCACAATAACACGTCTGGTAAGAAATCGTCTGAAATTTATCCGGCCGACGCCTTCGTTCTTTTCATTTTCCATGTCTTGCGCCATTGTTGTCGTCTTTCTGTTCTAAGTGTTTATCCTTGTTCTAAGCTTTCGAACATCTCCTACCCGGATGGTAATATTTTTTGAGTCGAAATACTCGATAAGAGGGATGACATATTTTCTTGAAACGCCGGCCATTTCTTTCAATTCCGGGGTGCCGATCTGTCCGTGGGATTCAATGAAACCCACGAGTCTTTTTTTAAAATCATTAACGGCACCTGAGTAAAAAAAAAGATCTTCTTTGACTTTGATGAGCTCTCCTTCATCCACCAGAACCATCAGGACGTCCGATCCCTGTTTCAGATCAAGATTCATTTCTTTGACGAGCTCTTTAAAATACGGCGGGCTTAACGCACTTTTTCGATACGTATCAAGAATCATTTGTTTCAGATCCGTCTGATCCCGCCCAAGGGAGACGATATGGGATGCGGTTCGAATCGTCTGTTCTTCCTGAAAAATCGTTTTTTCAAGGAGCATTTGGGAAATCGCAAGATTGAAGACTTTCACTTCAAGGGTTTGAGGAAATCGGGATCTGAGCTCTTCCTTGGACATCCCGGTTTTTAACGGAAAAAGGGTGTGATACTCATTTAAATATCGGGTGACTTCCTCTTTAAGCATGGTCAGGGCCATGAAATGGATGTAGGTGCGGTTTTCCCTGTCGAATAGCAGAACATGCTTTTTTGAAAGAAACCCCGCGAGGATGGTTTCGAGATTTTTTTCCCGCACATTGGTCATGATCAGAAGGTCTGAAAAGGAGATTCCGCCATACCCGGACTGACGGATATGGAAAAGGACGACCTCTTCAGGAGTATCCTTTGCAATATGGGTGAGTCCCTGAACGATATCGGTTCTGAATCGTTTATGTTTGGGCGGAATGGGATTGAGCACATGGCCTCCACCGATGGTTCGCACAGGGGAATAGCTGCGGATGACAAAGCGATCCTCTTTTACGGCAACAATCGGGGTATCTAAGCGGATCTGGGCAAATGCCGATTCTCCGGGCAAGAGTTGATCGGTTTCGAGGAGGACAAGGTTTCCCAGAATCTCGCTGGTTCCGGCATGAAACCGGATTCGGGTTCGATTTTTAACAGGTTTTGTATTGCTGCCAAGGTACTGGAACATGACATCGAGCATGTAAGTCGGCTTCAAAGTCTCGGGGCGTGCAATGACATCCCCCCGGTTGATCACGGTTTTTTCCACACCTTGTATGTTGATTGCGGTACGCATCCCGGCCTCCGCTTTTTCAACAAACTGGTTGTGAACCTGAATTCCCCGGACCTTTGAGGCAATTCCGGTCGGGTAAATCATGATCGGCTCTCCCACGTTCACTTTCCCGGAAATGAGTGTTCCGGTGATTACCGTGCCGAATCCTTTCATTGAAAATACTCGATCGATGGGGATCCGCAGCAGGGTCGAGGGAGGGCGGATCTCCATTTTTGCGCTCAATTCACCCAGGGTTTTGATCAGCTCAGGAAGCCCCTCACCGGTTGCGGAAGAGACCGGGACGATCGGCGCATTTTCCAGAAATGTGCCCCGTGAAAACTCGCGGATTTCTTCTTTGACAAGATCCAGCCAATCCGAATCCACCAGATCGGTTTTGGTGAGAACAACAACCCCTTGCCTGATCCCCAGAAGCGAGCAGATTTCCATATGTTCTGTGGTTTGAGGCATGATTCCTTCATCAGCGGCAATGACCATAGCCACCATGTCGATCCCTGTGGCTCCGGCGACCATATTTTTAACAAATTTTTCATGTCCCGGGACATCGACGATTCCCAGATGGTCACCTGAGGGCAGATCCAGATGGGCAAACCCCAGCTCAATGGTGATCCCGCGCTCTTTTTCCTCTTTAAGACGGTCCGTATCGATTCCGGTAATCGATTTGATCAGGCTGGTCTTTCCATGATCAATATGACCTGCAGTTCCAAGGATGACCTGTTTCAAATAAGAGGGACTCCTTTGTCCTTTGTTTCATCCGATGATCAAGGATGGCATCGGTATTTCATTTATCCTTTTTCCGGTTCCTGAAATACTCCGTCACATAAGCCATTCCAGTCAGAAAGATGGCGAGACCTCCGATGAAAACAGGATCGGTTTTCCCAAAAAACATTCGGGTGAGCACCACAGCGAAAACAATTCCCAAAACAGCACGAATGGTAAAAATATGGAATCGGTTCAACGGATCTCTCTTTTCAAAAGTGAAGTATCACCTAAATACCGTTCTTGATAGGTGCCATCAACTCTGATGCGGCATATGGGATTTTTAGCGCACCAGGCCGGAAGGGTCAATACCTTGTTTGTTTTCCCATCAGGCATTTCCATCTCCCGGCGTTGAAATCGGACATCGATGAAGCGCTCCTGATAGGCGCTCCTGATATTGACTTTGAAAACTTCTTTTGGCATTATTCTCCGGTTTACCGGGGAATTCATACCTGAATCGTGCAAAATTCAGGTGATAACAGGATTTTTTCCTGACCCAGGGCTATTACGGAAAAGTTCGAAAGAAAAGGAGCAGGAATGGCGCGAGTGGGGATTATCGGCGGATCCGGACTTGATGATCCGGATCTTTTTAAGAGGAATAAAGAATTGGAAATGAAAACTCCTTTCGGGAAACCCACCTCATTGCTTTCCTTCGGGGATATCGGTTCAAACGAGGTGGTCCTGATCGCAAGACATGGAAGGCAGCATCAATTCAGCCCCACTGAGGTGAACTTCAGAGCGAACATCTGGGCTTTGAAGGAGACCGGAGTCACCCATATTATCGCGACCACCGCATGCGGCAGCCTTAAAGAAGAGATCCAACGCGGGGATTTTGTCGTTGTTGATCAGTTCATTGATTTTACAAAGTACCGGAAATCAACGTTTTTTGAATCCTTTAAGGATGGAGCGCATCACACGGCCATGTCAGATCCGTTTGATCCCGGCTTGCGGAAGATCCTCTATGAAACGTCAAAGGAGCTTGGCTATAAAACCCATTGGGGCGGCACTGTAGTCACCATAGAAGGTCCGCGCTTTTCGACACGTGCCGAGTCCGGAATGTTTCGAATATGGGGAGGGGATGTCATTAATATGTCCGTCGCTTCAGAGGCGATTTTGGCGAATGAAGTCAAGATCCCCTATGCGGCTGTGGCCATGTCAACCGACTACGACTGCTGGAAGGAAGATGAAGATCCGGTTTCCTGGGAGGAAATCGTAAGGGTATTTCATCAGAATGCAGAACAGGTGACAAGGCTGTTGATCCATACCATAACCAAAATCAAATGAGGGGTTTTCATGAACTTAAAGGACGCGATTCGGACGGTTCCCCATTGGCCTATCGAAGGGGTAATGTTCAGGGACATCACCACCCTGCTTCAGAATCCTGCTTCATTCAAGGCGGCGTGCGATCAATTCTATAAACGCTATAAAACCATGAAGATCGACAAGGTGGTGGGGATCGACGCGAGAGGGTTTATTTTTGGAGCAGTGCTGGCGTATAAGCTCAATGTCGGGTTTGTCCCCATCCGGAAGAAAGGGAAGCTTCCTTATAAAACCGTGAGTGCGGAATACACCCTCGAATATGGAACCGCCATCGTGGAAATCCATGAAGACGCCATTCAACAAGGAGACCGGGTGCTCATCGTCGACGACCTGATCGCCACCGGTGGAACCATTTCTGCAGCTACAAAACTGGTTGAGAAGCTCGGCGGCGAAGTGGTGGAATGCGCGTTCCTGATCGGGCTTCCGGAGTTAAAGGGGTGGGAGGCGATCCGGGGATATAAAACCTTTACCCTGACCGAATTTGAAGGGGAATAGATAAGGAGACCGTTATTTTCCGTAGGATTGAGAATAGGGGCCGGATCTGCGAATCGCATCCCCGAGGGTAGTCATTTCATCCAAGATATCATTCATATCCGTTGTCATGAGGATTCCGTCTCGAACAATCTCTCTCCCGGCGATGATGACGTGGCGGACATCAGATCCCTGTGCGGCATAGACAATCGAAGAGTAAGGGCTGTAAAGCGGAACGAGCCGGGGAGATCGGGAATTTAAGACAATCAGATCCGCTTCTTTTCCGGGTTCCAGGGAGCCGATTCGATCTTCTAATCCGACGGTCCTGGCGCCGTTTATGGTTGCCATGCGGACCACGGTTTCAGCATCCATAAGGGTTGGATCTTTCCCGGCGACTTTGTGGAGCTTTGCCGCCGTATCCATTTCGGAAAACAGATCCAGATTGTTGTTACTGGCACTTCCATCGGTTCCGATCCCGACAGATACGCCGGCCTTGATGAGTTCAGGGATCGGAGCGATTCCTGACCCGAGCTTCATATTGCTCTCCGGATTGTGAGAAACCCTGGATCCTTTTGCTGCAAGAAGTGCAATCTCTTCTTTATCCATCCATATGGCATGCACAAGAAGGGTATAATCGTCCAGAAGATCAAGGCTGTCCAGATATCGGACAGGTGTCGTCTGGTGCAAAGTGTTGATGATATCCCATTCCCTTTTGGATTCCGCCGCATGAATCTGGAAGAGGATGCCATGATCTTTTGCAGCCGATTTTGCAGAAGTCAAAGTATGTGAAGAACAGGTATAGGGGGAGTGGCAAAAAATGGATGGTGTGATGGGTGGGTACCGATCCTTCCATTTTGTCACAAAGGATAGCGCGTTGTGAAGATTGGTCTCAGGATCCGGGACGCCGGGGGCCGGAAAATCGATGATTCCATGTCCTAAAACAGCGCGAAGTCCGGTTTCAACAACCGCTTCAGCCACACTATCTTCATAGAAGTATCCATCGCAGCAGGTTGTGGTGCCGGATAAAAGCATCTCACTGCAGGACAAGAGGGTCCCGAGTCTCACGGTTTCAGGCCGGATGTGGATTTTTTCGGCAGGAAAGATGTGGGAGTTCAGCCAGGTATCCAGGGGGAGATCATCTGCAAGCCCACGGAAAATAGACATGGGGAGGTGAGTATGGGTATTCACCAGGCCGGGCATGATAATTCCGCCATGGGCGTTAATGACTCGTTTTGGAGCTATTTTTGGAAGCTCGGATTCTTTCCCCACGAATCGGATTACAGATTCGGATATCCCCACGGCGCCGTTCCGGATCAGGGTCATCCGGCTGTCCATGGTGAGGAGAATTCCATTGGTGACGACAAGATCAAAGGAATTTTCATTCATCGCATCATCCTGAATCCGAAGTCAGCAATAGATGTCGAATGATTTCCCCCAGGCGGGGTGCGCTTTTTTTTGCAACAGAGAGCACCTGTTCCAGGGTGGTGGGTGCGGGATTCATGGGATCATGAACATTCGTGATCATGGATAACCCGAAGACAGCCATTTTGGCATGAACGGCAGTAATGGTTTCCAGGACAGTGGAGAATCCGACAGCATCCGCACCGATAATTCTAAGATATCTGATCTCAGCCGGAGTTTCCAGGGAAGGTCCGTGAAGTCCGGCATAGATCCCCTTTACAATCTTAATCTTTGATTCTTCAGCAATTCGAAACGCGCGGCTGATAAGCTCACCATCGTAGGCGCTGCTCATATCCGGAAACCGGATGCCCCAGCGCTCCTCGTTTGGGCCGATGAGGGGATTGGCACCCGTAAGATTAAGATGATCCGCAATCACCATCAAATCTCCGGGCCGGAATTTCGGATTTAATCCTCCGGCGGCATTGGACAGTATCAGGGTTCGAACTCCGAGTTCCTGCATCACCCGGATGGGAAAAGCGACTTCCCGGGGCGAATATCCTTCGTAAAGATGCAGCCGCCCTTGCATGGCGATGATGGTTTTGTTCCTGATCCGGCCGGTAATGACATTTCCAAAATGTCCCCCTGAGGAGGAAACCGGGAAATGCGGGATCTTTTGATAATCGATAACCGCCGAAGGTTCGAAGATCCGGGCACAATCTTCAAGCCCTGTTCCGGTGACCAGTCCAAACGCCGGATCTTTCCGAATCCGATCCCGGATAAATCCGGCTGCTTCAGAAACCTTGAGCATATATGTATTGTCTTGATTCATCCGTGGGTTTGATGAAACGCCGACGCAGATGAGCCTGAACCCATCTTCATGGTGAAACGCCCAATTTACCGTGAAAATAAAGTCTGCAAAAACCGATCCCCGTTGTCGCCACCATACGGTATCGACGGTTTGGGGTCAAGGGTTCCCCGTTAAAATGAATGCGTTGACAATCGGCGGCCCATCGTATAAAAAAATCGCTTTACGTCGTCGCATATTGCATGACGGCTCGTCAGACTTGGATTCAGGTCGGAGAATAACCTTTTAACGCTTTTTGGAGAATCGAATATGACGGATCCGTTTCAGCCCCGGCACCCGGACATCACAGAACAGATGTGGGAAAAAATCGATGCCGTTATCCATATGAACCGGAATAAAAAAGGCTCTGTGATTACGGTGTTAAGAGAGTGTCAGACGGTCGTCGGCTATCTGCCTGTCGAGTTGATGAATCATATCGCAAAAAATTTGCACCTGTCGAGCAGCGAAGTCTTCGGAGTCGCCTCTTTCTACTCTCTGTTCTCCTTTGTTCCAAAAGGCAGGCATACCGTCAAAGTATGTCTGGGGACAGCCTGCTACGTAAAAGGGATAAAAGAGGTGGTCAGCAGGATCTCCTATGAATACAAAATCAAGGAAGGGGAAACTACCGGGGATCGCAGATTTTCAATGGAAGGCGTCAGATGCCTGGGGGCTTGCGGGCTTGCCCCGGTCATGGTGGTAGATCATGACACGCATGGGGCCATCAGTGCCGATAAGGTGATCACTATCCTGGAAAGATATAAATGACGGATTTTCTGCAGCAGAAAAGCCGGATACCGAACTTGTGGGAGTGACTCAATGACGAAAATCAGGACTGAGGTAATGCTTTGCGGAGGGACCGGATGCCATTCCACCGGTAGCCGGGCTCTGAAACAGGCGCTGAATGAAGAATTGATACGCAAGGGATTGGGTGATGAAATCCGGGTGATTGAAACCGGATGCAACGGATTCTGCGCTGTGGGACCGGTTATGCTGATTCAGCCTGAAGGGGTTTTCTATCAGAGACTTAAAGTTGAAGATATTCCGGAATTGGTGGATCAGCACTTTTTAAAAGGGAAACTCCTGACACAGCGCCTATATGTGGATCCGGCCAAAAAGAAAGTCATCCCCTTGATGAAGGAGATCCCCTTTTTTTCAAACCAGATGTTTTGGGTGATGCGAAACAAAGGTGTGATCAACCCCGAAGTCATTGATGAATATATCGGGAGAGGCGGATATTTTGCCGCCGCCAAGGCATTGAAAGAGATGACGCCGGAGGGGATCATTTCAGAAGTCAAACTCTCAGGATTGAGAGGCCGCGGCGGCGCCGGATTTCCTACAGGGTTGAAGTGGGAATTTGCCGGAAAGAGTCCGGGGGATGTGAAGTATGTGCTCTGCAACGCCGACGAAGGAGATCCCGGAGCGTTTATGGACCGGAGCATTTTAGAGGCGGATCCTCATGCGGTTTTGGAAGGAATGGTGATCGCGGCAAAGGCCATCAATTCCCATCAGGGATATATCTACTGCAGAACCGAATATCCCCTCGCAATTCACCGTCTTGAGATTGCCATCCGCCAGGCCAGGGATTACGGATTGCTGGGGAACGACATTCTGGGATCGAAATTCGATTTTGATATTGAAATTTACCAGGGGGCCGGTGCTTTTGTATGCGGCGAAGAGACGGCCCTGATGAGATCCATTGAAGGAAAACGGGGGATGCCCCGTCCTCGTCCGCCCTTCCCGGCCCATAAAGGATTGTGGGAAAAACCGACGATTTTGAATAACGTGGAGACCTTTGCCAATGTTGCCCAGATCATCGCCAATGGAGGGAAGTGGTATTCAAGCGTCGGAACAGAAACAAGCAAAGGAACCAAAGTGTTCGCCATTTCCGGAGACGTCAATAATATCGGACTGGTTGAAGTTCCTATGGGAACCACTTTAAGGACTCTTATCTTTGATATCGGGGGTGGGATTCCGGATAAGAAAAAATTCAAGGCGGTTCAATTGGGCGGCCCTTCCGGAGGATGTGTTCCTGCCCAGTATCTGGACACCCCGGTCGATTATGAGGAAATCGCCAAGATAGGGGCCATCATGGGATCCGGCGGGGTAATCGTCATGGATGAAAACACCTGCATGGTGGACATGGCCCGCTTTTTCATGGATTTCATTCAGGATGAATCCTGTGGAAAATGCACGCCGTGCCGGGAAGGGACGCGGCGAATCCTCGAGATCCTGAAGCGGATCTGTGACGGAAATGGGAATCCGGAAGATATTGAAACCCTTGAAGCCCTCTCCGCAACAATCAAGGAGGCGTCTTTGTGCGGGCTTGGGCAGACAGGACCGAATCCGGTTCTCTCGACATTAAGATACTTCAGGGAAGAATATCTCGCCCATATCCATGAGAAGCGATGCCCTGCCAAGCGATGCGTCCCGCTTCTCAAATTTGAAGTGGATGCCGAGGCATGTAAAAAATGCGGATTATGCTTCAAAAGCTGTCCGGCAGAAGCCATTTCGTGGAAAAAGAAGGAAACCGCTGTGATCGATAAAAGCAAATGTATTAAATGCATGACCTGTTTTGAAAAATGTAAATATGATGCGATATTTTGATGGGCGGTGTCAGTCGGTTTAAAATGGACCGCAACAAAGGCAGATGCGGTTTTGTTTCGTGAATCACTAACCGGAGTCGTCTTATGGTGGAAGCGCTTTTTTTAATGGGTGGACTTGGACTGGTTATCGGATGCGGGCTTGCCGTAGCTTCAAAAGTTTTTTATGTTTATGTGGACCCGAAAATTCTTGAAGTTGAATCGGCATTGCCTGGAGCCAACTGCGGAGGCTGCGGGATGCCCGGATGTTCTGCGAATGCCGAGGCCATTGTGGCCGGTAAATCATCTCCCGGCTCCTGTGTTGCGGCAGGCCCGGAAGTATCCGAAGCTATTGCAAAAATCATGGGCGTTTCCCTGGAGGCCAAAGAGCCGGATATTGCAAAACCCGGATGCACTTACGGTGTTGACGAAGCGGATCTGAAATTCAATTATGAAGGCCTGAAAGACTGCCGTGCAGTTGCGCTGCTTGGCGGCGGAATGAAAGTCTGCCGAATCGGCTGCCTCGGGCTGGGGACCTGTGCACGGGCCTGCCCTTTTAACGCCATTGCCATGGGACCCCAGGGACTTCCGGTGGTGGATGCAAAACGCTGCACAGGATGCGGAACGTGTGAACGGGTCTGTCCGAAACATATCATCAATATGTCCTCGGTGACCCGGCGGATATTGCGGGAGTATACGACTGAGGAATGCACTACGCCTTGCCAGCGGGCATGCCCGGCAGGAATCGACATCCGGGAATATATCCTCCAGATCTCCAGAGGAGACTATGAGCGCTCGGTTCAGGTGATTAAAGAACGAAACCCCTTTCCCACCGTCATTGGAAGGATTTGCCCAAGGCCCTGCGAGACGGATTGCCGACGGAAATATGTAGATGAACCGGTGGCCATCAACTGTCTGAAACGATATGTGGCGGATGTCGAAAAGGAAAAGGGGGAAAGGATTCTTCCTTACAAGGCGCCTTCAACCGGACGGAAAATCGCAGTCATCGGCGGCGGTGCAGAAGGGTTGAGCACCGCCTTCTTTTCAGCCAGGCTGGGGCATGTGCCGACGGTTTTTGAAGCAACATCAAACACCGGCGGACTCCTGAGAACCGCCATTGCAGCATATCGACTTCCATCCGAAATCCTGGATTGGGATATTGAGGGGATCAAAGAGATGGGAGTTGAAATCAAAACCGGCACCCCCTTGGGAGGCAAAGTCTCAATGGCCTCCCTTTTCAGGGAGGGCTTTCAAGCGATATTTCTTGCCTCCGGAGGCTGGGACAGCCGGCTCACGCGGGGAAAAGACGCTGATCGGGAAGAACCGGTTCCGGGGATGATTCTGCTGATTGATTTTTTAAAGAACCGCTCGAGCGACCGGATGCAGCAGGCCTGCAGGGGGAACGTCGTGATTGCGGGTGGAGGGGCGTTGGCCCTGGATGCCGCATTGGCTTGTAAAAAAGGGGGAGCAAAAGACGTCACCATCGTGTTAAGAGAGCCGATGGAAAACCCGGTCTTCCGGAGGTCTCATATCAACCAGGCTCAAAAAGAAGGGATTCGTCTCTTGTTTGATTCCGGGATTCGTCGAATCATCGGGGAGGGGGAGCACCTCACTTCCGTGGAATCGGTCTGCATCAGTGAGGAGACCGTAGAAGACTTGCCGGCTCAGACCCTTATTATTGCTTCGGGTCGGTTTCCCGAACTCATTTTAACCCAATCAATAAATGACCATGAGGGGTCCGGGGAATTTCGGATTCCGAATTCCGAACTTCCTGTAAAGTGGGAGGGAATCCCGCCTTATAAGAATCCGGAACATTATGGCCGGATCGGGATCCTTGCAAAAGGAGATGAGTTGAGCGATTTTTCAGCGATGATAAAAGCCATCGGGGCGGGCCGCAGGGCTGCAGCATCGATCCATCAGATGATGTATTCCATTCTTCCCTCCTTACCGGATCGGGTTTTGACTCCGGATTCAGACATCCAGAATCTTTTCAGTCTATCCGGGGTGACATTGAAGACTCGGCAGATCATGCCGCTTTCATCATCCGGTGAACTGGAAAAAGGGATTGAAATTGAGAAAGGATTTACCCGGGATATGGCGCAAGCCGAGGCAGATCGATGTCTCCAATGCGGACTGATTTGTTACAAGCGATCAGAGGATGAACCAAAGGAAGGATCGGCGGCGGGAGAATAGCCATACCGCTATTTCCTGAAATCGATCCCGCCGTGTTGAAAAATTAGGGAACGGATTTGACCACCGAAGAAGGTATTGTCATTTCAAGAGACGGTTCAAATGCCCGGGTAAGAACCCAAAAGACCGAGGCATGTCGATCGTGTGCCGCGAAAAGTGCGTGCACGACGCTCGGAGGCGGGAAGGAGATGGAAGTGGATGCAGCCAATCAAGCGGGCGCGGTGGAAGGGGATCGTGTGCTCATCGGCTTTGACACCTCCTCGATGATGAAAGCCTCTTTTCTGATCTATCTGTTTCCTATTTTCAGTATGATTCTGGGAGGTTTTATCGGACAGAGTCTTGCTCCTGCCTTTAACGGGAATGAGACCCACTTCTCGGTTGCAGGGGCAGCGACATTTGTCATCGCAGCCTTTTTACTTATCCGGATTATCGGAAAGCGCCTCTCTCATCGGGAAAGCTACATTCCGAAAATCATTCGAATCCTCAACACGCCTGGAGTTTCCGAAAAACGGTAAAGCCGGTTTTAAAACCCTAATGGGATCCGGAGAGTCACTTCTTCGGGTAGTATTTTTCGATGATTTCCAGTACATCGCTTTTCGGAGCAACCACGATATCAACGGTCATCTGAACCACTGACTTCAGGCCTTCTACAGCACCTGTATCGAGGGGGTTGCTCATGGCGATGGTCAGGCGTCTATTCTTAACAAAAATGGGAACGATCCTGTTTTCTTTGGCCATGGATGCGGGAATCAGATCAAGAGTTTCATCGGAAATGGAAATATTTCTAAGGCGCATATAAGGGATTTTGAACTGCTGGGAAAGGGCTTTTGCGATTACCGTATCGTCGACGATTCCCAGATCGACCAGAATCTCACCGATCTTCTTATTCTGAGTTTTCTGAAGTTCAAGGGCATACTCCAATGTTTGTTGATTGATAAGGCCGGAAAGGATTAAGTATTCACCGAGTTTGAGCCGTTTTTTACCGCCCTTTTCTTTATCCTGGTCCTTCATCATCACTCCTTTTTTGCAGACGTTTCCGGATGCCGCAGAGTCCGTGGAGATGGTTCGCATGTTTCATCATCATTTGATCCCTCAATCCGAGTGAATCGGAGCGTCTTTTTTTTGTCACTTCAAAACACCCCCGGACACGCGGTTTCTTCCCTCTTGCTTGGCTTCATAAAGAAATCGATCCGCCTGGTTGATTATCATTTCCGGGGAAATCCATTCCAAAGAAAAGGAGGGATCGAAGCCGGTCACACCGAAGCTGGAGGTGATGAAAAGCGTTTTGCCGTCGATTTGGATTGCTGTTTTTTCGATTTCCGCTCTCAGCCGTTCTGCGACAAGCAACGCATTTTCGAATGAAGTCTCCGGGAGAACGACGATAAATTCTTCACCTCCGAATCGAACCACCCAGTCGACGCGATTTCGGATAGGTGTCGACAGGGAACGTACAAAATTTTTTAATACCGCATCTCCCACGAGATGGCCATGGGTGTCGTTGATCCGTTTAAAATGATCGATATCGCAAAGGACCAAGGAAAAAGGGCGTCGATATCTTCTTGCTCTTAAAATTTCGTGAGGGAGGTGTTCGTTGAGATAACTCCGGTTGTAACATCCGGTCAACGGATCGATTCGGGAAAGCTTTTGAATTTCCTCATTGGCTTTTTTCAGGGACTTTTCCAGAGTAATGATCCGGATTCCGGTTTGGATTCTGGCTTTCAATTCGGCATTATGGAAAGGTTTGGTGAGATAGTCATCAGCGCCGGCTTCAAGTCCCTCAATGATATCCGATTTCAAATCTTTTGCCGTAAGAAGGATGATGTAAATATATCCTGAAAAATTCCCCTGTCTTAACGCTTTACACAATGTGAGGCCATCCATTTCCGGCATGATCCAGTCGCTTAAAACAATTGGAAAGAATCGTTTCTGAAGATTTTCCAGAGCGGCTTGTCCATTTTCGACTGAAAATACCTCAAAGCCTGCTTTGGTCAGACTTTTCTCCAATATTTTCCTGGAGACCGGGCTGTCCTCAACAATTAAAATCGGAAAATCGCTTAAAGAGATCTTGGTTTCCATTTATGTTTAGACGGTGCAAATTCAATTCTGTTTCAGATGAAATGCATGGGGTTCTATCCGATGATTTCAATTTCTAATCTGTTTTGAAAGAAGATTCAGTTCATCATTAAGGGCTCTGGACGATTCGAGGAGAATAATAAATCGGTTATTTTTTGCATCGACTTCCATTTGTTTTGCAAGCTCATGAATCTTTGTGAATCCGAGGTTGCCGGCTGCGCCCTTGATGGAATGGATGGCTTTTGCCGCCTTCATCGCGTCATTATTTTCTATGGCCTTAAAAATTGTTGTCAAATCTGCAGAGGCGGTTTCAATAAAAAGCTCGGCGAGTTCCATGAATTCTTCCAGTTCAAAACCCAGATCATCGGCTAAGGCTTGAAAGTCCATCAATCCTCCGACAGTTGGTATCACCTAAATTATCGCTCAATTTAGGTATCATAAGGTCAGATCAGCTCCGTTCCTGTCCGGAGCATGATGCAGCCCCCGGAAATCGAATAGAATCACTTAGAGAATGCATAAAATAATCACTGGTTGTAAGAAGATAGGTATCTGATTGGATTGATAAATGCAATTAAAATCCTTGATGAGGACAAATTTATTTGTTATCATGATACCTATATGTGAAAATGCCGCCGATGATTCTTTTCGCAAAACAGCCCCTGGGAGCATCAGTGGACAACGGCACAAAAAGAGAAAAAGTTTTCATCTCTTCCGATAACCGGGCAACTTTTATCTGCCCGAAGTGCTCCCGCTCCAGAACCGAAGATGTCTCAAAATACCTGAAGACCCTAGGAGAGATTAAGGTTAAGATCCAATGTAAATGTGGAAATCTTTTCAATGCAGTTATCGAGAGAAGGCGATTCTTTAGAAAAAAGACCGATTTTTCAGGAGTTTTCACAAAGGAGAGCGACGGATATACCGGAACTGCATCGATTCTGGATTTATCCAAAAGCGGATTGCGGTTTCGAGTCAGCAGAAGAGAGAAACTTTCAGTGGGAGATCGGCTTACTATTCAATTTCATCTTGATGACCCGGCCCGGAATCTGATTACAAAAAAAATTGAAATTAAAACAATAACCGGTAACAACATCGGGGTTCAGTTTCTTTCCGAGGATCAGACCGATTCATCCGACAAGGCGATCAGGTTCTATCTCTTCGGTATCATTTAGCCTCCGGCCTGAATTCCCGATAAAACCGATTCAGGGAAGACGGCGGGATTCCTGCAAAATAGAACAGAATCAACATCCAGTTTCTTAAGGTGCAGCATATGACTCCTTCCTTATCCCATCTGCGGGATGAAGTATATGCCTTCTGAGAAAGGAGGACGATTTTTTTTCGATTTTTTTTCAGGCGCCTCATCAAATCGACATCTTCCATTATGGGAATATCCCGATATCCCCCCAGTTGAAAAAATATATTCCTTCGTATGAAAATTCCCTGATCACCATAGGGGATTCTGGTGATCCGGGTTCGATAGAAAACCGCTTTTTCGATCAGTCGAAAGATGGTTCTGTTGGAACGGATCCCCAGATGAAACGTCCCTGCTGAAATTTCAGGGTGTTTCATTGCGGAGAGGATATTCCGTACCGCATCTTCGGAAATCATGGTATCCGCATGGAGGAACAGAAAGATGTCTCCCGTCGCTGTCCGCGCCCCTGTATTCATCTGCAAGGCCCGCCCTTTTTCGCCGGACAGCCTGATCACCCGATCATCAATTATTACGGAAAGAGTTGTTCCTTCAGGATGTCCGTCAACAACAATCACTTCAAATTCATTTTCATGCGAACCTTTTAAAGCAAACAAAGAGGAGACGGTTTCGTTGATCTGATTCGATTCATTATACGCCGGGATGATGATGGAAAGGTCGGACATCATGAAGTTGCGTAAGGATCCTTTTTATTAAAGACAGGAATCGAAATATGAACCGGATCTTTCATTGATCCGTATTTCATCATTTTTCCATTTATATCATAATAAAATTTTAAAAAATATCCCCTGTTTTTTACTTGACCTTCCGTATTTTTTTGCCCTATGGTTCGGTGCCGGGCGATGCTTCATGAAGGTAATGGGGATCGCCTGAAACATGGCCGGTCGAAAGAATGGTCTGCTCGCGCTGAGGAATGGTTCCTTTGAGGGCGTAACGATCGCGGCTTGTTTCAATCCAATTAATTCTGAAAGGAGGTCATAGGTTTGGCAGAGGGAACAGTAAAGTGGTTTAATGACAGAAAAGGGTATGGCTTTATTAACCAAGAGAATGGTCAGGATGTGTTCGTTCATTATTCTTCTATTGATGCTCCCGGATTTAAAACCCTTTCAGAAGGGGATCGGGTCAGCTTTAATGTGGAACAGAGCGAGCGGGGCCCTGAGGCAAAAAATGTAAAAAAGCTTTAAACCAGCGTTGCCTAAAAATTAAGAGAAGGCATCCGGAATTCAATCCCGGATGCCTTCTCTTATTTGTTCAATCCCTTATCGGGGAGTTGTTACCCTGATGAGCATAATCTGATTGAATTTCTATTCATTTTAAACAATCCAATTATTTTTATTATAGATGTGGATTTTCAGTCTTTTTTTCAATTTAAATGAAAGGTTATGATAATCTTCTTTTTTCTTGACACTGATTTTTAAATGCTGTTAAATGAATGAACATTCATTCATAAAAACTGAACTTCTTCAAAAAGGGGGTGCGCCATTCAGTTGAAGGAGAAAAAGAATGATAAATACAGCCGGATCCTTGAAGCAGCAATAAAAGTATTCGCTGATCAAGGTTTTTTCCAATCAACCATCTCCCAGATTGCAAGAGAAGCCGAGGTCGCTGACGGAACCATATATCTCTACTTTAAAAATAAAGACGACATCCTCATCCAGTTCTTCAGGAATAAGACAAAACAGGTTTTTGAACGGTTTGAAGAAGCGGTAGAGAAAGGTCGGGATGCCAAAGAAAAGCTTGGGAATCTGATTCGGAAACATCTGGAAGAATTTCAGAACGATAAGAATATGGCAGTGGTTTATCAAACGGAAACTCATCAGATCAACCGGCTTGCTGAGGATCAGATCAAAGAGATGTCAAAAATGTATTTGGATCTGATTTCCCAAATTATCGACCAGGGACAGGAAGAAGGAAGCATGAGAAAAGATCTTTACATGGGACTGGTCAAGCGTTTTATCATCGGCTCCGTGGATGAGGTCATTAACACCTGGCTGCATGCGAATGGTAAATACGATCTGGTTTCAATGGCAGATCCCCTTCTGGATCTTCTGATCAGAGGGGTGGGGAATCTGGAGCATAAGGAGAACGAAAGTCCATCACAGGTCCGACAAAAGGAGAATTGAAATGGATAAAAGAAAAGTTTTTTCAGGCGGAGAATTTTTAATCGAGGATGTTCTGCCCGGGGATATATTCAGTCCCGAGGAGATGACCAAGGAACATCAGATGATTTTTCAGGCGGCTGCAGATTTTGTTAAAAAAGAAATCCAGCCCAATATGGATCAAATCGAAGAGAAGGATGCGTCTTTCGCCCGAAATCTTTTTCGAATGGCCGGAGAGTTGGGATTAAACGGCACGGATATACCGGAAGAATACGGCGGTGAGGGGATGGACAAGATCAGTACGTGCCTGGTGACGGAGGCCATGGCAAGCTCCACCGGAGCATCTTTTGCTGTTGCCCATGGTGCCCATACCGGGATCGGAACCCTTCCCATTGTCTATTTCGGCACCGAGTCTCAGAAGAAGAAATATCTCTCCAAGCTGGCTTCAGGAGAGTATATTGCAGCATATTGTCTCACGGAGCCGAATGCCGGATCGGACGCCTTGAATTCACTGACAACCGCCACTCTTTCCGATGACGGGCGCTATTATCTGATCAATGGGGAAAAGATCTATATTACCAACGGAGCCTGGGCCGACTTATTCATTGTCTATGCCAAGGTCAATGGAGAAAAGTTCACCGGATTTATCGTTGAACGGGGTTTTTCCGGTTTGTCGAACGGCGCTGAAGAGAAAAAACTGGGGATCAAAGGCTCTTCCACGACTCCGATAGTTTTTAAAGATTGCCGGGTGCCTGTGGAAAACGTTCTGTTCGAAGTGGGACAGGGGCATCAGATTGCATTTAACGTTTTAAATATCGGCAGGTACAAACTTGGAGCCAGTGTGGTCGGCGGATGTAAGGTGGCCATTTCCGAAGCCTCCAAATATGCGAATATCCGAGAGCAGTTCGGAAAGAAAATTTGCATGTTCGGCATGATCAAGAATAAACTGGCTGAGATGGCTATTCGAGCCTATATGGCCGAGTCGATGGTCTATCGAATGGCGGCGTCTCTTGAGGATATCATGAGCCGGTTGAGTCCGGATGAACGTAAACAGCCGGATTTAAATGCCCGGTCAATCGCCGAATATGCCATTGAATGCTCCATTGCAAAAGTTTACGGGAGCGAAGCGCTGGACTACTGTGTGGATGAGATGCTTCAGATCCATGGCGGAAACGGATATACGGCTGAATACCAGGCTGAGCGGATGTACCGGGATGCCAGAATCAACCGGATTTTCGAAGGGACAAACGAGATCAACCGATTGCTGATTTCAGGCACCCTTTTTCGAAGGGCCATGCAGGGAAAACTTCCTGTTCTGGATGCGGTTGCCGCTGTCAGAAAAGGAATCAAGGAAGGAACATTTGCTCCGCCTTCGGATCCGTCCCTCCTATCGTTTCAGACCCATATGGTCAGAATGAGCAAAAAAATATTTTTACTTGCTGCCGGGGTCGCCGCCAATTCATTAATGATGAAACTCCCTGAAGAACAGGAGGTCATGGAACTGCTTGCCGACATGATCATGGAAATCTATGCAATGGAGAGCGGTCTTCTCCGGGCCTTGAAGATCATTGAAAGAAAGGGCGAAAAGCTGGCGGAGTATCACGTGGCGGCCGTGACGGTATATGTAAATGAAACGATACCGAGGCTGATATTCCGGGCCGAACAGGTTCTTGCTTTTGTGGAAAAAGGGGAAGCCTTGAATACCCTCCTGGCAGCGATCGACAAACTGGCAGGATTTAAACCGGTGGATACCATTTTGCCTAAGCGACTGATCGCGGACAAGGTCATCAAGACCAAGCGCTATCCGTTTTAACTTGGAATTTTCAAGCCATGCGAAAGCCGGATCTTTATCCGGCTTTCGTTTTTGATTTTTCCTGGTCTTTGAGTTCCTTTCTCAGGACCTTTCCGACACTTGACTTTGGAAGAGTTTGACGGAATTCGATTTCAGTGGGAAGCTTGTATTTGGCAAGCTTGGTCTGACAGTAGGTCAGAAATTCCTCGGCGCTTGCTGTTTCTCCTTCTTTCAGAACCACAAAGACCTTTATCGCTTCTCCCCGGGTGGGATGCGGGATTCCGATGGAACAGGCTTCCAGAACCTTTGGATGATCATAAAAAACTTCATCGATCTCTCTGGGATAGACATTATACCCTCCTGAAATGACCATATCCTTTTTCCGGTCGACAATATAAAAGTATCCTTCCGGATCCATGGTTGCAATATCTCCGGTATGGAGCCATCCGTCGGTAAGCGTCGCGGAGGTTTCGGAAGGCATATTCCAATACCCTTTCATGACCTGGGGTCCTTTGATCAGGAGTTCGCCGGGTTCTCCAACCGGCATATCCTGAGTCCAGTCATCCAGCGCCACAATACGACAGAGCGTATCGGAGATGGGAAGTCCGATGCTTCCGACCTTCCGTTGACCTCCAAACGGGTTCACATGGGTAACGGGCGTGGCTTCTGTGAGTCCGAATCCTTCCACGATGATGGCGCCGGTTTTTTGCTCAAACGCCCGGATGACTTCCACAGGGAGCGGCGCACTTCCTGAGAAACATCCTTTAATGGAGGTCAAATCGGTTTTATCAATATCCGGATGATTCAGAATTCCGATATACATGGTGGGAACGAGCGGTGCAAAGGTCGGCTTGAATTTCCGGATGGCCTCTAATAAGGGTTCGGGCTGAGGTTTTGGAACAAGAATCTGACCCCATCCCATAAAAACTGAAAAGTTCATGGCTGCAGAAAGTCCGAAGACATGAAAATAGGGAAGCGCACCCAGCATGATCTCTTTCCCTTTTTCAAACTGTGGAAACCAGGCCGATAGCTGTTGAACCTGCTTACTCAGGTTTTCATGGGTCAGGATGACCCCCTTTGAAACGCCTGTTGTTCCACCGGTGTATTGAAACATGGCGATATCTTCAAAGGAAATCATTACCGGTTTGGGATCCTGAGAGGACTTTGCTATCACCGATTTCCATTTATATACGTCCGGAGCATCCTTGACATCAGCGGCAAGCTTTTTTTTCTTGGCGACAAGAGGGAAGAGAAGACTTTTTGGAAAAGGGAGATAATCGCCGATGGAGGTATAGATGATGGTCTTGATGCCGGTTTTTGGCCTCAGATCGATCATCCGGTTGCCTAACAGATCCAGGGTGACAAGCAGTTTTGAGTTTGAGTCATTGAACTGATGTTCCAGTTCGCGGTCCGAATACAGGGGGTTATTCATCACAGCGATGCCGCCGATCTTAAGTGTGGCATAATAGCTGACGATACAGGGGATAAGATTCGGGAGAAGAATGGCGACCCGATCCCCTTTTTGAATTCCGAATTCCTGAAGCGCTGCTGCAAAGCGGTTGACCATGGCGTTCAGATCACGAAAAGTGATGGAATATCCTTGAAATGAAAGCGCCATAAGGGACGGGAACTTCACGGCCGATTCAACCAAAAACTCCGGCAGGCATTTTTTTTCATAGTTGAGTTGTTGAGGGACCTCTTTTTCATAACTGGTAATCCAGGGTTTATCATGATATGATCTAAACTCGTTCATCGGGCACCCCCTTCGGATGGTTTTGAATTAACAGATAATGGCATGCGGTATTATTCTCATGATGCACGGATATGAATCATTTAAATAGAATTAAGAATGTCCTTTTGTCAACCGAACAGATTTTGATTTTTTTCTTGACAGAAAAATGGGTATTTGTAAAATGAATGAACATTCATTCATTATAGGGATAGCGATAATTGCAACGATTGAAAAGAAAGAATTCTAAATATGGAACCTCTCTTGATATCACCGGCGGATGCTGTTGTCTTTGGAATACCGACGATTCTCTTTTCCGTTTTGATTCCAGTTGCAGGTCTGTGCGTTTTTTCACTCATCATTTATCGCAGGATGGTGCCTCTTTTAACAGGAGCGAGTGATCCCCGCTTTGACCACTGGATCGATCGAACAAAGAAGATGCTCAAATTTGCCCTTGCCCAATACCGGCAACCCCGGTATCGGTTTGCCGGTATTTTGCATATTCTTCTCTTTGCCGGGTTTGTCATCCTTTCCCTGCGTTCCATCACCCTGGTGATTATGGGGGTCTGGAGTCCTTTCGTATTTCCTGGGATGAGGGGAACATTGGGGGATCTGTACGGCGTGGCGAAGGATTATGCAGGAACCGTGGTTCTGATTACCTGTCTTATTGCCATGATACGAAGGGCTGTCTTTAAGCCCAGACGCTATGCCGTCCCATCTAAATACGGAAAGGATCACACCGGTGAGGCGGTATTTGTCCTGCTCCTCATATCCACACTGATGATTTCCGATGCGGTATTTGAAGGAAGTTCTGCTGCTTGGGTACCGGCAGGGGATCTGAAGAACCCTCACCTCCCGGGGACCCTTTCGGCTGCCGCTGCAAACCTTCTGACCGGAGCCGCCCCGGGCCTCCTGCAGGCGCTTCATCTGGGTTCATATTTTCTTCATGACCTGGTATTCTTCTTTTTTTTGTGCTTCCTTCCCATGGGGAAGCATTTTCATGTCATTACCTCTTTCCCGAACGTCTATTTCATGAAACTGAATAAAGGCTCCATAAAACCGGTTCGGTGGGGAGTTGATGAGGAAAATCTGGATCAACTCGAGTCTCTGGGAGTTAAACATTTCAGAGATTTTACATGGAAACAGATGCTCGATTTTTATTCCTGCGCCGACTGCGGGAGATGTTCGGACAATTGTCCGGCCAATGCCGTAGGCCGTCCTCTCTCCCCGAGGTTCATCTCCATCAAGTGCCGGAATTATGCCTTCGGCGCTTACCCGATTCTTGGAAAACCAGCCGATCCGCCTTCCTTGATCGGAGGAGTACTCGAAGAAGACGAAATATGGTCCTGCACCACGTGCGGGGCATGTGAAGAAGAATGTCCTATTTTGATTGAATATATCGATAAAATCGTAGATATTCGACGGGGCTTGGTGGATGAAGGCCTTGTCCCTCAGTCACTGCAGAAACCCCTCGGCTCCCTTGAGAAACGAGGAAACCCCTATGGCAAGATGGAAAAAAAGCGGGGAGACTGGTCCAAAGGGATGGAGTTTGTGCATATTCTCGGGGGAGGGAAAAAGGCTGAAACCTTATATTTTGTTGACAGTATCAGTTCCTATGATGATCGAATTCAGGAAATCACCAGATCTGCGGCCAGAGTGCTGAACAATCTGGGCGTTGAATTCGGAATTCTTGGGTCTTTGGAGGCTGACAGCGGGAATGAAGTCCGACGATTTGGAGAAGAGACCCTGTTTATTGAGCTCAAGCGCAGGAACACGGAATCGATTCGAGACACCGGGGTCAAGTCGATTGTCACCGCCGATCCCCATGCATTTAATGCCTTGAAAAATGAATATTCGGGAATTCCTCCGATTGAACACATTGTCCAGACCCTGGAGCGGGGGGTTCGATCCGGACGGGTTGGGCTGAAAGGAATCGAAGATCCGAATCTCATATTTACTTATCACGATCCGTGTTATCTTGGAAGGCATAACAGCATCTATGATGCACCGAGAACTATTTTGGATGCCATTCCCGGGATGCGGCGTGTGGAAATGGAACGGTCAAAGGATCGATCTTTCTGCTGCGGGGGAGGCGGGTTGATGCTCTTCTATGAACCTACCGAAGAAACCCGGATGGGAAAATTGAGAGTGGAGATGGCAGAGCGGGCAGGAGCAACCGTTATCATTACAGCCTGTCCGTTCTGCATGGTAAATATCGAGGATGCCATCAAGACAAGCGGACTTGAAGGGAAAATGCAGGTGATGGATATTGTGGAATTGATGGA
>JBFMEI010000002.1:0-26605 GCA_040753295.1 Thermodesulfobacteriota bacterium
GATTCTACCGGTATTTTAATACCAATAACATCTGGTTGAACCTTTGTTTCGTAAAAGAATTTCTTGAAAAAGAGGGGAATATCCTTCTCCCGCTCATTCTAAACCCAAAAAGAGTGGATCCCCGGAATGATAACAGTCCCGGAGTCTTTCAAATTGAATCCGCCATCGGTGCTGCAATATCCATATTCCCGGGCGCTTCAGCCGTGATTGTCCCCAAAGACCGGCTGATCCCGGTGAAAAAATGCAATGACCTTCTTCTGGTCGAATCGGACTGCTTTGTTTTAAATTCTGAAGGGCGACTGGTCTGGAATCCAAATAAAAAACAGCAGGCGATCCGCATCGACCTGGATTCTGCCTTTTATGGAAAAATCGATCGGCTGAACGCGCGGTTTAATGAAGGAATTCCATCCCTTTTAAACTGCGACGCTCTGACCATCATCGGAGATGTTCGATTCGAATCGAATGTGGCGATTCATGGGACCGTCAGAATTGAAAATCAAGGCCCAGCCCAGGCCGTGATCAACAAAGGTTCGGTGATTGACCGGGATTTGACTTTTTTCTGAAATAAGCGATGGTTGAGGTTATCGGCAAAATCGGCAATCCCAAGGGGTTTTAAATAATGACATTCTTTAAGTAAAGATCGTGACATCTGTCGGGTATGTCTGAAAATACTCTTTTTGGGTGATATCCATATGAATTTATTATTTTTAACTTCCTTGTCATTATTTAAAATGCTCATTTTAGGTGATATAATTGATAGTACCGCAAGACCCGTTCCACATACTCTTCAGTTTCCCGGTACGGAGGAATTCCCCGATGCCGGTCGACCGCCTCAGCCCCTGCATTATATGCCGCCAAAGCCAGCCGAAGATTCCCTTCAAAGCGGGTCAAAAGACTTTTAAAAAATTTGGTTCCGGCAAGAATATTTTCCCTGGGATTGAAGGGATCCTTAAGATCAAGGGATTGAAAATTGTCAGGCATGATCTGCATGAGTCCCCGGGCTCCTTTGTTTGATACGGCCCAGGGATTGAAGTTGGACTCGGCTCTGATGATCGCCTTAATGATCGGAATGGAAAGCCCGTGTTTTTCGGATGCCTGCTCAATATAATCCTCATATCGATCCGGCGGTTCTGATGATTTCACGGATGAGGAGTTTTCTTTTAAATAAAGGGCATATCCGCCTGTGGTGGGTACATTTGTAAAATGCAGGATACCGTCTTTATCGATATATTTATAAATATCGGCCCTGGCCATCGCCGGAAAGATCAATCCGAGGATGATCACCATCATGGGGATTGCAGGGTGATCTCTACAGGGGTTTCGGAAAATTTCCATCATTTAAAAAAGTCACTCGCCGCAGGTAACTTCATCCTTGATCCACGTTAAAAACGGTTCATATCCTTCTCTAATGGGAAGGCTGATCATACACGGTATCTGATAAGAGTGATGCTGTTTGACCGTTTCGAAAACCTTCTTCAGATTTCCCCGGGTCGTTTTAATGATAAGCACGGTTTCTGTGTCATCCTGAAGTTTTCCATCCCAAAAATAGATCGAATTCATCCGATCAAAGATATTCGCACAGGCTGCAAGATGTGACGTCACCAGAATGCTTCCGATCCGCTTTGCCTCTTCCCGGCTCCCAGTGGTGATATAGACGAATCTCAATTCCGTCGGATTTTTTCTCTTCCTGTTCATACCGGATCCCTTTCCTTAGGCTTTAAAACAGATGAAGTTGGGTATGCTCCTCTTTTTTCTCCTTTTTTCTTTCTTTCAGCCGAAGGGCTTTAAGCTCCGGTGCGATATCCCGGATGTAAGGGGATATCTCCTGAATCTCTCTCTTCCCATAAATCAACCGGTTTTTCGCCCAACTGAGAATCAGAAGTTCCTTGGCCCGGGTAACGGCAACATAAAACAGGCGACGCTCTTCTTCCAAATCGATTCTCTGGCGAGAGGATCCCCGGTAGGGGATCAAGCCGTTCTCACACCCGGCAATAAAAACCACTTTGAACTCGAGGCCTTTTGCCGCATGCATGGTCATCAGGGATACTTTTTCGGACAGCGGATTATGAAGATCCGGATCCTGCTGGAGGGAAATCGTAGAGAAGAAGTCTTCGACGCTCTCTGCGATCCCGGTGTTCGGCAGGATCATGGATTTCAAATTGTTTTCAAGCGATTCTTTTTCCGGTAGCTTCTTTTCCGCCGACCAGATTTCAAAAAGGGAAAGAATCTTTTCCGTTGTGCCAAGAGGTCTTATCTCTTCATGGAGCCGGTGACATTTTTTAATAAAAGAGACAAGGCGAATCTGGTCTTTTCGATTCAGCCCGTCAGCAGGAAATCGGATCAGATGGTCAAGCCCGGTTCCAACATCCATCTCCCGTTTAAAACACTCCTCTTGAAATGCCGCCAAGCCATTTTTGCCGATTCCATCACCTGTAAAGTTCAATGCCCGTTCCAGATCCATAAAAGATCCCATTTTTTCAATGAGTTTAAAGAATGAGATGAATCCCAGAAGGGTCGGATTCATATGGTGCTTGATCACCATCTGATAAGGGATCCCTGCTGTTTCGAGCGCCCGGGCGATAGCCGGAGCCTGTCGTCCGGTCCGAAATAAAACCGCAATGTCTGAAAAGCCGGTTAAGGGCTCGGAAGCGGAACCGTCGATACGCCCCGAATCGATTGAAAAATAACCGGTCCCGCCGGTTAACTCCTCAATCATTTGGGCGATAGAAACGGATTCCTCTTTTTCAGTGGCATTCTCCAGAACCGTTATCGATTGAGCCCCATGATACCGGCAAGATCGAACGGATAGAAAGGGATGGTCCTGATTTTTCCCGATGATCTGATGGGATGCGTCGAGAATGGCTCGGGTGGACCTGAAATTTTCATCCAGACGACAGACATGTGCATTGGGGTAGTCAATGACAAAATGATTGAAATACCGGACATCCGACCCTCTGAAGCCGTAAATCGACTGATGAGGATCCCCGATGACACAGATCTGACCGTTATTCCGGTCGCCGGGATAGAGAAGACGGATCAGCCGGTACTGTCCGGAGTTGATATCCTGATATTCATCCACAAAAACATATGGATACCGGTTCTGATACTCTGTTAATCGCCTGGGATTTGAAGAAAAGAGGTCGATGGTCCGAAGGATCAGATCCTCATAATCCATATAATTTTGAATGGATAACAGCTTTTCATAATCACTGAAAATCATCCGAAACGAATCGATTTCACTCTCCGGAAGAATGGAAGAAAGATCATCAGAAGGCGAAAGAGAATGCTGTTTCATTCCACCGATCCATAAGGAAACCGTCTCGGGCGTTCCCCTGATGACATATCCCTTCTTCATTATCCTTTGCATCGCCGTCGCCGTTAATGCTTTTTGATCGATGTCATCAAGGATCCGGCTCAGCGGCCTGGCTCGACTTAGGGTTGCCTCTTCCTTGAGAACCGCCAAACAAAAGGAATGAAACGTGGCGATACAGGGGAGACTCTTCCATCCGGGGAGGAGAGCGCTGATCCGCCCCCTCATCTCTTCTGCGGCTTTATGGGTGAACGTGACGGCTAATATGGATTCGGGTGAAACCTTTTTCTCCAAGATCAGATGCAGAATTCGATGGGTGATGGTATGGGTCTTCCCGGTCCCGGGTCCGGCCACGATCATCATGAATTGAGATTCATGAGTAATTGCGGTGCACTGCTGATCCGTCAGAGTCAAGGCGCTGACTTGCCTGCAATTTATGGAATCTCTCATGGGTTCAAGGCTCTTTTTTCGAATTAAAAGACTTGAGGCATCCGTATTTCTCGGATCTTCTGATCGGGCGGAAGGTTCCCGGATAAAAAGTGAGGATTGCCCCAGGAATTCTTTCTTCTCCTTGGTACTGAAGATTTTAATGGTTCCAAATTCTCCGTCATATCCCGGAGAAATGGAAATTTCATTTTGCCTCATCCTTCGAATCGCCTCTCCCAGAAGTGGAATCCCTATACTGTTTAACAGGCTTTCAGGGGCATCCAGCAACACATCCAGTTCAGGGCCGATTCGGTCAATAACCTGATGATGCCGCTCCATGACCTTTTTTGAACCGGACCCGGTTCCCAATACTTGAGCCAAAATATCGGTTAAAGGGAGAATGCGGGAAAAGAGAGGGGTATTTTCAGGCTTTTCTCCGGTTTTTCGATCTGAAAGTTCTTCGATCCGATGGAGTACCCCCAGGGTCAGGGGTTTGTCGCATTTGGGACAAATCAGCCGGTGCTGAATCGATTCTTCCGGCCTGAACCGGATATTACATTTCCGATGTCCATCCAGATGATATTTACCTTCTTCGGGATAGAATTCGACAGTTCCTGAAAATCCTTTCCGATCTTTTTTTGAAAGTGCATTTCGAATGGCATCAAATGCCGGTTCGGTATTAAAAATATTGGCTTCTCTTCCCAATTTTTCCGGAGAATGGGCGTCTGAATTGGAAACAAGGGTTATGGCGTCAAGAGCGGAAACACGCCAGTTCATTTCAGGATCAGAAGAAAGACCGGTCTCAAGAGCAAAAATATGAGGCGTCAGATCGTCAAAACATTCCTTGAGAGAGTCAAATCCGGATTTGGATCCCAATAGTGAAAACCATGGAGTCCAGATGTGCGCCGGAATTATGAACGCCCGATCCGAAATATCTAGGACGGTTTCAAGAAGATGCCGGGCATCCAACCCCAGTATCGGCCTTCCATCTGAATTGATATTCCCGATTCTGTCTAAAGCCTTATTCAGCCTGGATGCGGTATCAAGATCCGGAAAAAACAAAAGATTGTGGTTTTTTCTGACTTTTCCGGACTTTTTATAAATATTGCTGACTTCGCTTTCTAAAATAAAATAAACATCTCCGTTGCAGGAGGAAGGAATCGTTTTATCACATTCCAGGGCAATCGGTTTCCGCAATTTTAAAAGGCCGGTTTCAGCGGGCTCAAGCTTCTCGCTGATTTCTGAAAACCAGGCCGGATGTGTAAAATCTCCGGTTCCCACAACAGATAACCCTTTTAATTTGGCAAACCGGTATAGATTTTCCAAATCAAGATGTTTCGCCGTTGCCCGAGAAAATTTCGAATGAACATGTAAGTCGGCGAAAAACGTCATGGGTTCGGATATGGCTTCCGGATATTTAAACGTTTGGTGATTTTAAACCGGCTGGTGAATACCCCTGAAATCTACTTGATAAAATAGACGTCGATGAGTGTGACAATTAACGGATTTCCTCTTCTTCCCCGATAATTATGGATGACCCCTTTGAATTTTACCGATTCACCTTTTTGAAAACCCGCCGCCGCATCAACATCCGGGGTGATAAGGACGATGTTGTACCCTTTATATCTCGGCTTTGATTTATCGGCAATAAGAACCTGTGCCCGGTGCCCCCGTTTGGTCTGGGCTTCCACAACATCTCCGCTCCAGGTGACCTCCTGTCCTTTCATCTTCTGCCAGTAATTTTTTACGTGGAGATCCGTATGCTTCAACAGATCCATATTCTCCACAAATTCTGAATAGCTTTCAGGGATCGCTTCTTCATTTTTAGATTCCTGTCCAAAACCCGGATTGATCAGTATCAGGGTAATGATGAAATAGAAGGCAAGAAATATTCCCTTTTTCATGGATGATCCTCCTTTGGTCATGAGGTGTCGTTTTTTTTACCGGATGAAATTAAAATTTTACGAAAAAAAACTGGGGGTGTCAAATTTAAAAAATATCTTGTATTTTCCATATTTTTAGGATATATGCCGCTATGACTGAAGATGAACACAATATATGGTATTTATCTGTTTTTCACCTTTAATAATGGCTAAAGGCGTTTTTAAAATAGAGATGAGATGCTGTCGAAAAATCGAATGTTTTAAGATAGCAATATCCACAGACAAATTTCCGGTGTTGATATCGAGCCTTCTATCAACATGGAATCAACAGGAGGATGTTGATTCTTTTAATAAAATATTTCAATAATACCAGGGCTTGATTTACTTATTGGAAGTTTTGTCATTTCTTTTTTATTATTATATTTCTATTTAACTAAAATAAAAACAATAAAGGAAATCCCATGAAATTTACAGTTAAGAAAGGCGATATGGTTGAAGTCTTGTCAAGACTGCAAGGGATTACCGGGAGAAGAAGCGGTCTGGCCATTACTGAAAATATTTTGATTCAAGCCCATGATCAAAAAATAACCCTTATGGCTACAGACCTTGAAACCGGATTCAGGGGTGAATATCCGGCTCATATCGACTTAGAAGGAAAAGCCGCACTGAATTCGAGGAAACTCTATGAAATAATAAAAGATTTTCCAAGCGAGAATGTCGATTTTAAAGAGATTGAAAACCGATGGATCGAAATTGGAAACCAGAAGGTTCAGTATCGGATTGTGGGAATGAATCCTGACGATTTTCCTGAAATTCCCCGAATGGAAGATATCGAATATTTTGGGATTGTATCATCCGAATTGATCCGGATGATCGATAAAACAGTCATCATTTTGCCGCCTTCGGATGATAAAAGATCTCATATCAACGGCGTTTTTTTTGAAAAGTTATCAAAAAGAAAAAAAATATTGCGGATGGTTTCCACGGACGGAAGCAGGCTTTCAACCGTGGATTGCGAACTGGAAAAAGATTTTCCCTTTCCCTCAGAAGTGAGCATTCTGGTCCCCAAAAAAGGGTTGATCGAACTGAAAAAATTTTTATCGTCTGAAGGAATAACCCAGGTCGGATTTATTCATAATCATTTTGTGGTGAAAAAAGAGACCGAGTATATTCTGATGAGGCTTCTGGAAGGGAGTTTTCCAAAATATGCCGATGTGATTAATAAAGAAGGCTGCAGGGATGTCGTCATCAACCGACAGATGTTTTTAATGATGCTGAAACGGATGTCCATTCTATCCTCTGACTCCTACAAAGGGGTCATCTTCAATATCAGTCCCGGAAAATTCACCATCACAACCACAAATCCGGATCTGGGGGAATCAAAGGAAGAGATGGAAATCATCTATGACGGCCCTCAGTTCGAGGCGGCGTTTAATCCTAAATTTTTCAGCGAATTATTAAGTGTCATCGACGACGAGGAGATTCTCCTCTGTATCGTTAACGAAGAAAAACCCTGTTTTGTCGAAGCAAAGACCGATAAGCGGTTCATCAGTGTCATCATGCCCATGAGATTGTAATGGAACAGATTAACTATAACGAAGATAGTATTGAGGTTCTTGAAGGGCTTCAGCCGGTCCGGTTGAGACCTTCCATGTATATCGGAAATGTGGATCTGGAAGGGCTTCATCATCTGGTCTATGAGGTGGTGGACAACAGCGTCGATGAAGCGATGGCAGGCTATTGCAATCAGATCGATGTCTTCATTCATGGGGATAACAGTGTTACCGTGGAAGATAACGGAAGGGGAATCCCCATCGGAGTCCATAAAACCGAAAAGGTTCCGGCTCTGGAGGTCGTCATGACCAAACTCCATGCCGGCGGTAAGTTCAACGACAAATCGTACAAGGTATCCGGAGGACTCCATGGGGTCGGGGTTTCAGTGGTCAACGCACTCTCGGGTTTTCTGGAAGTCAATGTCTATTCCGGAGGACAGATCTATTATCAGACCTTTGAGAAAGGCGCCAAAACAAGCGAATTAGCCGTCATCGGAAAAACAAAAAAACAAGGGACCCGGATCCATTTCAGGCCTGATACCACAATTCTCAATACCGACAATTTCAATTATGAGACTCTGGCGAGACGGCTGAGAGAGCTCGCATTTTTGAATAAGGAATTAAAAATAACCATTGAAGATGAGCGGTCGGACAAAAAAGATGTTTTCTTTTACAAAGGAGGAATTAAAGCGTTTGTTGAGTATTTAAACAAGCGGCATACGCCCCTGCATAAACCCATCATCATCGAGGGATCGAAGAATGACACCCAGATCGAGGTGGCGATTCAGTACAACGATACGTTTGTGGAAAAAATTTTCTCCTTTGCAAACAACATCAACACCATCGAGGGGGGGTTTCATCTCATCGGATTCAAAGCCGCACTGACACGGACCATCAATCAATATTCGATAAACGGATCATCAAAAAGTCAGACCAAAATCAGCGGGGATGATGTGAGGGAAGGGCTCACGGCGATCATCAATGTCAAAATCAGATCCCCCCAGTTTGAGGGTCAGACCAAGACCAAGCTCGGGAATACCGAAATCAAGGGGTTGGTCGAATCCCTGGTTAATGAAAAACTCGGAATTTTTTTTGAAGAAAATCCGGCTGTTGCAAAAAAAATTGCCGCCAAAGCCATCGACGCCGCCCGGGCAAGGGATGCGGCAAAACGGGCAAGGGATATTGCCAGGGCCAAGGGCGCTCTGATCGATTCCATGCTTCCGGGAAAACTGGCGGACTGCCAGAACACGGAGCCTTCGTTTCGCGAATTGTTTCTTGTGGAAGGGGATTCGGCCGGCGGGAGCGCCAAACAGGGGAGGGATAGGAAATTCCAGGCGATTCTCCCGTTAAAAGGAAAAATATTAAACGTCGAAAAGGCCCGATTCGATAAAATCTTGAGCAGCGATGAAATCAAAAACATGATTACGGCGCTGGGGACCGGGGTTGGAAGCGAAGAATATAATATTGAAAAAATCCGTTACCACAAGGTCGTGATTATGACCGATGCGGATGTGGACGGCTCGCATATCCGGACATTGCTTTTAACCTTTTTTTACAGGCAGCTTCCAGAACTCATTGAAAAAGGATATCTTTTTATCGCCCAGCCCCCGCTTTTCAGGGTCGGAAAAGGAAAGGGAGAAACCTATCTCAAGGATGAAACCGAACTTTCCGACTATATTCTCAAGCGGATCTGCGAGCATATCCATCTTAAAAATGAAAAAACAGGATCCATCCTTTCCGAGCACCAGCTTTACCTCTTTGTGGGATATTTAAGCGAGTATTTTTCTGGGATCAGGCGTCTTGAACTCAAAGGGTTGACCGAAAGCCTTGTGGAACTTTTGATTAAAACCGGAGTCGAAGATAAGAAATTTTTACAGGAAAAGGAAAAGATGGACGAGTTGCGGAATCAGCTTGTTGCTTCCGGTTATGATGCCGGTGAGCTGATCTGGAATGAAAAGAAGAATTCTTTTGAATTTTCAGTTACAATTTCCACAGATCAGGGAAAAAATGAGACATCCGGAGTGGTGATCGGAAAAGGATTGGTCTTTTCAGTTGATTTTCAAAAATGCCTGATTGCCGGGAAAAAGCTGTTCAAGGAAAATCATGGGCTATTCCAGGTCATCACCAAGGAGAATCCGGGCGAATCGATCCGCATGGATTCCAAGAAAGCTCTTTTTGAACATCTTATGAAAGAAGGGAAAAAAGGGCTTACGATTCAACGGTACAAAGGCCTGGGAGAGATGAATCCGGATCAACTCTGGAAAACCACCATGAACCCTGAAAGTCGGACGCTGCTTCAGGTCAAAGTAGAAGATGCAATGGATGCGGATGAAATATTTACCATTCTCATGGGCGATGAGGTAGAGCCCAGAAGAGATTTTATCTACAGCCATGCCCTTGAAGTGAGCACCCTGGATATTTGACCCAAACCCGATTCCCTTAACCGATCATGAAGATACATAAAATCGAAGCACGCGATCTGCCCGATCTCTGGTTTCAGGCGGTTTATGATATTCTGGAAACAGGGAGGAAATTCCAGATCGACCGGGGATCGTATGCCGGGCAGACCCGTCTCGAATACGATTATTTTATCGGGCACGTAAAATATCCCGGAACCCAGCCCCTTATTCCCGATATCCCCCCGTCCTGCGGAATTCCGAATCCGGTTGAAAACGATTATCTCTATGGAGGAGCGGGATATGACCGGGGATATATCGAATACCTCATGTCGCCCAGAAAAGAGCCCGGGGAATCCTACACCTACGGTGAGCGTCTGACCCGGGTACCCATTTCCGAGGAAAAGCTGTTATGGTGGAGGTCGGGTAACCGTGATATTGTCGATATCAGGACTGTCGACGGAAAAGTGGTTTTTGAAGAGCAGAACCATCTTTTTTTAAACCAGATCGAATGGGTGGTGGATACATATCGAAAATTCGGTTTCCGGAACAATCAGATGGTGCTCCAGGTAGCCCACCCGTCGGATCACACCCTTCTCGATCCCCCCTGCCTGCGGCACATCGACACCCGCATCCAGGACGACTCCCTTCACTTTTTCGTCTATTTCCGGTCTTGGGATCTGTGGGGAGGGCTTCCGGCCAATCTGGCCGGAATTCAGCATCTCAAGGAATACATGGCAAGTGAAATCGGCGTAAAAGACGGTGAGATGCTCGTGGAAAGCAAGGGGCTTCACCTTTACGGATATGCCGAGGAATTGGCAAAGTTGAGATGCCTCAAGGAGTAACCTTTTTTGCCTCATCGATAAGCCGCCGAATCGTTTCTTTTTCATATAGATGGGAAATGGTTTCTTCTCTGAGTCAATAAAACTGGAGAGAGATGGTTTCCTATGGACTCAGGGTATTCATGATACCCGACATCATGGAGCAGGCCCGAACGAATGAACCCGCGGTTATTCCCATTCAAAGGACTTGCCCTGGTCTCTCCTCCATGGCCTTTATTTAACCGGCCATCCATCCAGATTGCCTCTCTAAAGGCCTATCTTCAGGATCGATTTCCGAACGTTAAAATCAACGCCTTCCATGTCTATTTAAGCGTGGCTGAAAGAATCGGATATCCGGTTTATCAGGCGGTGTCTGAAAGAACCTGGGCGGCCGAAGCGGTATATGCAGCCCTTCTTTATCCGGAAAAACGAGTGGAGCTTGGGCGGCTTTTTAATAAAAGCCTTGGATCCGGAAGAAATAACGAAAAGATCGATTTTGAATCTCTGGTCAGTCGGATGGAGGAAATCACCGAGTCTCTTTTATCCGATATTTCGTGGGATGAATTTGATCTGGCCGGTTTCTCCATATCCCTTTGCCAAATGACGGCATCCCTTTACTAGATTAAAAAAATCAAAACATATGCACCGAAGATCCGTATCGTCATCGGAGGATCCACCTTTTTCAGCCGCTCCACTCCCCATCTCTTTCAGTTCTTTCCGGAGATCGACTATCTGGTTGTCGGAGAAGGAGAGCTTCCCCTTAAAAATCTAGTGGCAGGATTTCTTGAGAAGGGAAGCGTGGAATCGCTGAAAATCCCCGCTCTCTTTAAAAAATCTTTTCAACAGGAAAAGGATCCCATCGAACCCGACCAGCTCCCGGATCTGCGCCTTCTCCCTGCGCCGGATTATGACGATTATTTTGAGAGATTAAAACAGATGGCGCCGGATAAACGGTTTTTTCCGGTTCTTCCGATCGAGATGTCTCGGGGGTGCCCGTGGCAGGGGATTTCTTCAGGAAAAAACAGCGGCGGATGTGCATTCTGCAATTTAAACCTCCAATGGAAAGGATACCGCATCAAAGATCCGGATCAGGTCGCGGCGGATATTCGACACCTGGTCAGTACACATCAGGTCCTTTCCGTGGCTTTTACAGATAATCTTATTCCGAAAAAATGTTCAAAGAGTCTTTTTAAGGCGCTCTCTCAGATGAAGATCGATTTTCATCTCTTTTGCGAAGTTCGGGCCGATATTCCGTTTGAAGCGCTTTGTGCCATGAAAGCCGCCGGCCTGGTCGAAGTTCAGGCAGGGATCGAATCGTTAAGCAGATCCTTATTGAAAAGAATCCGCAAAGGGACGACAGCCATCCAGAATCTCGAGTTTATGAAAAACTGCGAGGCTCTTGGAATTTTAAACCGGTCGAATCTGATCTTGCAGTTTCCGCAAAGCAGCGATTCCGAAGTCGAGGAGACCCTCCGGACTATGGATTATGCTTATCCGTATCGTCCCCTCCGGGGGGTTGAATTCTGGCTGGGAGCTGAAAGCCCGATCTGGTTGCACCCGCAATCCTTTGGGATCAACCTTGTATTCAACCATCCGAATTATCAGAAGCTGTTTCCCAAAGAGATCGCCCGGGATCTTCCCATGATGATTCAGGCGTATCGGGGGGATGTGTCGAATCAACGGCGAAAGTGGGCTTCGGTTCGACGGAAGTTGAAGGAATGGGAGAAGGCATATGCCACTCTACACAAAGGATTCCCGAAGATTCCGATTTTATCCTTCCGGGACGGAGCGGCGTTTATCCTGATCCAGGAAAGACGCCTGAATGCGCCGTCGATCACCCATCGCCTCACCGGGATCTCCCGGCTGATTTATCTGTTCTGTCAACACCGGCGATCCATCCACGAAATCCTTCATCGATTTAAGGGGATGCCTGCCGAGAAGATCGGTCCTTTTTTGAAGATGATGGTAGATAAAAAGCTGATGTACCAGGAAAATGAAGTCTACCTGAGCCTGGCAATTCCGGTAACCGGGGAAAAAGGATTACCCGTTAGAGACGGCTGATTTCCTCAAACTGCAGTTCCAGCGTTTTGTACTCCTTTTCACGGCCGAGTCGATCAAGGCGATATTTCAGATCATCCAGCTCCTCTTTTAATTTCGGGAGCACCTCTTTTCTGAATTTTTCCCGCGCCGTGTTTCCGGAATCTTTCATGATTTTGAACAGCTCCTCCAGCTCCTTCTCCAGTTTTTTTGCTGCCTGGCTTTCCGGAATCCCGCGCAGGTCTTTGGAAAGTTGATCAAATGTTTTTTTAAAGGATTCAACCACGGAATCCATATCCTGCTGCATCCGATAGACCCGCGCCGACATGCGGGTCGATCCCTTCACCATGCTGTTTTTGGGAAGCGGCTTTCCTCCGGTTTTGGGTTGAAAGACTTCGACAGCCGTTTTTCCTGCAATCTCCGGATCTTGAGTAAGGGTAAACCTCGTGTTTTCGGTAATTTTAGGTGCGGCGCCCTTATAAATCAAAAGGGATGCAATCGATTGGGTTTCCTGGTTTTGAGAGATGCCGGTAACTGTCCCGATCTCCGCCTTGTTCAAGAGCACCCGTCCCCCTTTTTCCAATCCTTCGGTCTGATCGAACACCACTTGAATCGGAAGATCGGATTCAAGGCAACCGGCCAGTATCAGACAGGCTCCGATGAAAAAGAATCTTCTTATCATATCTCCCTCATGAATCGGATATCTTTAGGTTACAGATGATAAGATAGAATATGAATCTGAAGAAATAGAGTCAAGCGTAATGTTCAATTGTGCAATTGACAGGAGGGGAGAGATTGCTTAAAGTTCGAAAACAAACGGATCCGTTTAAAAAATAAGCTGCGGAGGAGACAATGAAAAAAATAGCAGGTATTGTAACGATTGCGCTTTGTTGTTTCGTGGGAATGGGAGTTATGGATCTCGGAACGGCTGCCGAGAAAGGGATGCGTTATTCCATCATGGTGTCGAAGTTTGAGAACCGATCCAACTGGAGAGGGCAGTGGGACCTTGGAGATGCCTGGGGTGCCGTCCTGACGGACAGCCTTAATAATTCCGGCAAATTTATCGTATTGGGAGAGAAAGACATGCGCCAGGATGCCCTGGATGAGCAGGATTTTGCAGCCGGCGGCCGGGCCGCCGGAGGCGGCAAGAAAGTCGTGAAAGGGCAGATGACCCCGGCACAGCTTCTGGTCAAAGGGGAGATCACCCATTTTGACCCGGGGACAAGCGGCGGCGGAGGGGGTGTGGGCTTCGGCGGGATCCGTGTCGGCGTGAGCGGCGGAACGGCTGAAATCAACACCGTCATGTACATCGTTGATTCGAGCACCGGACAGGTGGTGGCTTCTAAGAAATGTATCGGAAAAGTCACCAAACAAGGCCTTTCACTTGGGCTTGACAAGGGAGGGTTTTCCGGGGATGTGGGCGGATTCCGAAAGACCAACACCGGAAAAGCCGTAGAGGCGGCAGTGGATGAAGGGGTCACGTTTTTGATTTCAAAACTGGAGGACATCCCCTGGACCGGAGACATCATTACCGTCAAGAGCGGGAAAGCCTACATGAACCGGGGGAGCCGGGAAGGAGTCGCCGAGGGGCAGGTGTTCAATGTCGGAAAGATTGAGGTCATGAGGGATCCCAACACCGGGGAAGTGCTTGACCAGGAGATTGAAGTTTCAGGAAAAATCAAAGCATCAAAGGTCAAGGAGAAACTCTCCATTTGCGACATTACCCAGGGAAATGTGAAGCAGGGGATGACGGTGATGATTCCAGAGTAGCCGCCGGGATTTCTGGGACTCAAACCCTCATCAGAGCGAACATGCGGTTGTCGAAGATTTGAAGGGCCGGGGCAACATTCCGGCCCTTCAAATTTAAATCCGGTGATCTTCCTATTTCCAGTGTCCTTGAATCCAGCGCCCCCGCGGTCCGTAATGCCCGGGAACCCATGCTTTTCCGGGGTGATGGTGCCGCCGCCAGAATCCATCTACCCAGACTCCGTTATGATCCAGATATCCCGGAACCCAGACTTTCCCCGGAGGCGGGGGCCCGATCGGCTTCCAGAATCCCGGAATCCAGACGCCTTTCGGATCCGGATGCCCGTCGATCCAGAGAAATCCTTTTCGTTCCATCGGGCGGCAGAATCCGGTGACTTCATCGCCTTCAGCGGTTTTAAAGCCAGGCACCCATATCGACCCCGGGGGGCAATTCTCGGGGAAACCCGGAGTGTGAAACAGGAAAAGACCAAAAAAAATTCCGAAAAGCACCCCTCTTCTTTTTATCCGCCTCATCATATGGTTCCTCCTTTTTTGTTCCTGTTTTTTTCATCTTCAATAAAAAACCGGTCGAGTCAGTGTTATAACCTCACCGTGATATAATAGCCCTGATCCTCCCGCTGCAGGAGGAGTACTGCAGATTTTTTCAGGCGGTACCGGATGACCGCCTTTTTAAACTCATCCAGATTTCGGATCGTGATTTCATTGATTTGACGGATGACATCTCCGGGGCGGGCTCCGATCCGGGCCAGATAAGAGCTTCTTTCGATTTCCGTGATGACCACACCGTTTTCGGCAAAGATGCGGTAGGCAGATCTGTTTCTCTTATTCAGATTCTCCACCGCGACTCCCAAAAGACGATGGGTAAGCTGCAACGCCATTTCAGAAGGAAAGCTTTCCGAAGTCAAGGAAAATATCTTTTCTTTTCCTTCCCGTCGAATTCGAACCGGAAACGTCTCTCCGACTCCGATATTTTTTTCCAAAGCTTCATAATCTTCCGGGGAGAGAATTTTTTGATTCCCTAGGGATATCAGAAGATCTCCGGTTTGAATCCCGGATTTGGCCGCCGGACTTCCGGGCTCAACCTCCTTGACCAGTACTCCTTTCGGATCCGGTGCGTTCAAATAGGTTGCGGTTTGCGAATCGATACCCTGAACGACAATCCCGATCCAGGATTGAACCACTTCTCCGTACCGGATGAGATCTCCTACAATCCGTTTTGCCTTGTTGATGGGAATGGCAAATCCGATCCCCTGGGCCTTGGCATAAATGGCGGTGTTGATCCCGATCAACTCTCCATTGATATTCAACAGGGGTCCGCCGCTGTTTCCCGGGTTGATGGAAGCATCGGTTTGAATAAAACCCAGAAAGACCCGGTCTTCACTTCGAAGACTTCGGTTCAAGGCACTTACCACCCCTGTCGTGACGGTATGGGAAAACCCGAATGGATTTCCGATGGCGATCACAGTCTCTCCGATCATGACGTCATCCGAATTTCCCATCCCCACCGCCGGGAGGAGGTCTTTGGACTCGATTTTTAAAACTGCCAGATCCGTATCCGGATCCGCCCCGACGATTTTGGCCTTGAACTCCCGTTCATCCTGCAGGATGACGGTGATGGTGCCGGTCTTATCGATGACATGGGCATTGGTAAGAATAAACCCCCGTTTTCCGTCAATGATGACCCCTGAGCCCAAACTGGCTCTTTTATGCCGACGTTCAAATCCGGGATCAAAAAAATCTTTGAAAAAAGAATCGAAAAACGGGTCCATGGAGAATCCTGAAAAGGGATTCACCTGTTTACGGATTTCTTGCTCGGAACTGATGTTGACCACGGCCGGACCGACCTTGCTGACCGCCCGCACCACCGGGGTTTCCCGATCCGTCAGGGATGCGGATTCTGAAGGATGCAGATGAAACAGAATAAAAATTCCTGTGGCAAAAGCGACCAGGATTTTCAACAAACCGATTTTTTTCACTCTTTTTGTTTTCATCCGGGGAAAAATCCTCTATGATCAACGGTTGAATCAAATGAAACCGCATCCGGATATGGATCTCCGACGAAAAGGTATTCTTTTACTTAAATTGAGCGTTTTACTTAAAGGATGCGATTGAGGTTTTAAAACCATCAACCTGTTTTTAGGTATGACAATATCATGAAGAATCGACAACTTCAACAGATCCTCCCGTTCCTGGAACATCCCAGCCGCTACCTGGGAACGGAAATCAACGCCCGCAGAAAAAAAGGTTCAGATGCGGTGTTGCATATCGCTCTGGCCTTTCCGGATCTTTATGAAATCGGGACCAGCCATTTTGGAATGCAGATTCTCTACCATATTCTTAATGCATCACCGGATATCATTGCGGAGCGGGTATTTATGCCGGCTCCGGATATGATCGGCTACCTGAAGCAGGAACAGATTCCGCTCATGACTCTTGAGTCAAAGCGGCCGATTTGCCGATTCGACATCATCGGATTCAGCCTCCTCTATGAACTCAACTACACCAATCTTCTTGCCATGCTGGATCTGGGAAAAATCCCATTTTATTCCAGAGAGAGGAGCGAAGAGCATCCGTTTGTGATTGCCGGGGGCCCCTGTACCTGCAACCCGGAACCCATGGCCGATTTTTTTGATGCCATGGTAATCGGAGACGGTGAAAAGACCCTTATGGCCATGGCGACTTTATGGATGGAGTGGAAAAGAGAAGGGAAAAAACAAAAAGAGCTACTTTTGAACCGCTGGTCCGGCATCGAAGGGGTCTATGTTCCAAATGAGTTTAGAGTAAGATATGATCCGAACCGGTTTCAGATACTCGAAAAGAGCTCCTCTTATCATGGAGATGACAAAAAAAAGATTATCCGCGCCATCGTCTCAACTCTGGATGATTCGGATTTTCCCAAACACCCTGTGGTTCCCTTCGGGAAACCCGTTCATGACCGGCTTCGCCTGGAGATTGCCAGAGGATGTACCCGTGGATGCCGCTTTTGCCAGGCCGGCATGATCTATCGTCCGGTTCGGGAACGTTCTCCGGAATCGCTGCTCCGGATATCCGAGCTCTCATTAACCTCCACAGGGTATGATGATCTTTCTCTTCTTTCCTTAAGCACCGGGGATTATGCCTGTATTCAGCCGCTTATGGATGTTTTGATGGGACGTTGTGAATCAAGAAAAGTAGCGGTTTCTTTTCCATCCCTTCGGGCAGATACGTTGACTCCGGGACTGATGAATCAGATCAAAAGGGTCAGGAAGACCGGGTTTACCATTGCTCCGGAAGCCGGAAGCGAGCGTCTCAGAAAAATCATCAATAAAAACTTAAACGATTCCGAGATCCTTGAGACGGTTCAAAGTGCCTTTGATCTGGGGTGGCAGGTGGTCAAGCTTTATTTCATGGTGGGCCTTCCCTTTGAAACCGATGAGGATTTGAACGCCATGATCGACTTGATCAAGGAACTGCGAAGACTGAATTCCGGAGGAAGGCGGAGAAGAGGAGGGGTGCACCCCAGGGGAACCTTGAATGTAAGCATTGCAACGTTTATTCCCAAACCCCATACTCCGTTTCAATGGGCTTCCCAGATTTCCATTTCAGAAGCCAAGGAAAAAATCGGATTTCTAAAAAAAGAACTCAAGCTTTCAGGAATTCAGATCAAATGGCAAAACCCGGAAGTCAGCATGATCGAAGGATTGTGGGCCCGTGGAGACAGAAGCCTGTCCGGGTTGCTGGTGAATGCCTATCGCAGAGGGGCTATCTTTGACGGCTGGTCAGACCGTTTTGATTTCGGAAAGTGGAGAGACGCCGTTTCAGAGACAGGGATCGATCTCGATTTTTTTACCCAAAGAAAACGTCAGCTTTCCGAGCCGCTCCCCTGGGATCATATTGATGTCCGGGTGAGTAAGGCATATCTCATTGAGGAATGGAATCGAGCACAAGAAGGAGGGGTGACTCAAGATTGCCGCCACGGGGATTGCAATCTCTGCGGGTCGTGTGATTTTGAAACCATTCAGCCGATTGTTTTTAAACCGTGTCCGAGTCAGGATCAGGATTCAAAAGACGATCAAGGGCCTTCACCTCAATCCCAGGAGCCGGCGCGACCGTTTAAACTGTAT
The DNA here is from genome assembly GCA_040753295.1 of Thermodesulfobacteriota bacterium. GTDB lineage: Bacteria > Desulfobacterota > Desulfobacteria > Desulfobacterales > UBA2156 > RBG-13-49-15. The sequence continues at coordinate 18,297 of JBFMEI010000002.1, forward strand.
CGAATCCTCTATTCCAAAAAAGAAGAAGCTCGGTTTTTCGGGCACCTGGAGATGGTCAGGCTGATCACCCAGGGGATGCGTCGGGCGGAAATTCCCCTCCGATACTCCGAAGGATTTCATCCTAAACCGAAAATTTCGTTTGACGACCCGCTTCCCCTAGGAATGGAAAGCGAAGGAGAGTTCTTTTACTTCTGGGGAACTGAAGGATTGCCCCTAGTGGAGACGCTGGAACGCCTCAACCGCCAGATGCCGACGGGTCTTCATTTACTCGATCTTAAAATCATGGATGAAGAGGAGAAGGTTTTGAGGCCCGCTCTGCTTTCCTACCGGATTCTCCTCGAGGAGGATTTTGATGAAAATGCCGTTTCAGAATTCAACAAGTCAGAATCGGTTCTCATGATTCGAAAGAATCGAAAAGGAGGGTTGAAAGAATTCGATTTAAAAGATATTATTAAGGAAATGAAGCAGCTTGCCCCGAACCGGCTTTTCCTTTCTATTTTAAATGATCCTGGAAAAACCATCAGACCGGCGGAGATCCTGTCGGCTGTTTTCAAGTTACCGGAGCACGCGATCCGGCAGGCGCGTATCGTCAAACAATTTGAAAGCGTAAGTCATGTTTAAAAAGCTGATCATTAATGTGAATGAACACGAAACCCGGGTCGCCCTCCTGGAGGACGGCACCATCGCTGAGATTTTCATTGAACGGAAAGATGATTCGGAAATCACGGGGAATGTCTATAAAGGAAAAGTTCAGCGGGTATTGCCGGGAATGCAGGCTGCATTTGTGGATATTGGAATCAATCAGGCTGCTTTTTTATATGTCAACGATGTATTGGGAAACCCGGTCCGGGAGTTCGAAACTCTTTTTGAACAGGGCAAATCCGGAGAAGGGGATTATGAATATCCGGACAAACCTCTTTTTCCGGTGCAGGAAAACAGCGGCGTGGAACATATTGAGGATGTTTTGACTGAAGGACAGGAGATTCTGGTTCAGATGGTCAAATCCCCATTGGGAACAAAGGGGGCAAGAGTGACTTCCCGGATCTCCCTTCCAGGAAGATTCCTCGTCCTGATGCCCACATCTTCTCATATCGGTGTTTCCAGGCGGATTGAAGATGAAGTTGAGCGAAACCGGCTCAAAGGGATTGTGGAGTCGATCCGCCGGGATAATCACGGATATATTGTGAGAACCGCGGCTGAAGGGATTGGAGAAGAAAAACTGGTCAACGAAATGGTTTTTTTAAGAAAGCTCTGGGAAACCATTCAGAAAAAATTTATGACCGCCTCTGCCCCTTCTCTTCTGCATCAGGAATTAAACGTCATCCTCAGGGCCGTGAGAGACCTGATGACCCATGAGGTGGAACGTCTGGCCATCGATAACCGCAGCGAGTATGAATCGGTCCTTGCATTTCTGGATGTTCTGATGCCTGGATTAAAAAATGCCGTGGAACTGTATGAAGGCTCGGAACCCATATTTGACGCCTATAATCTGGAGGGTGATATTTCCCGGGCCCTTAAACGGAAGGTCTGGCTGAAGTCCGGAGGGTATATCGTCATCGAGCAGACGGAAGCCCTGGTTGCCATTGATGTGAATACCGGGCGGTATGTGGGAAAACACAACCCTGAGGAAACCATTTTAAAAACAAACCTGGAAGCGGTCAAAGAGATTGCCTATCAGATCCGGCTCAGAGACATCGGCGGAATCATCATCATTGATTTCATTGATATGGAAAAGAAAGCCCATCAGGATAAAGTCTTCAACGCGCTCCAGGACGCATTGAAAAAGGATCGGAGCAAAACCCATGTCCTTCCGATTTCCGAATTGGGACTTGTCCAGATGACCCGGAAGAGGACCCGGAAATCCATATCCCATGTTCTATGCGAACCCTGTCTGTACTGCGAAGGGGAGGGGTGGTTGCTTTCGAGGGAGTCTGTCTGCTACACCATTTACCGGGATATCCTCAGGGGGTCCCACGACATTGTGGGGGAGCGGATGACCCTTCAGGTCAATCCTGAAATCGCGGAATTGCTCCATGGGGAAGAAAATCACCTGATCCGGTCTCTTGAAGGACGTCTTAAAAAACAGATCGAAATCTATCCCAATCCCCAGTTCCATGTTGAAAAATTCGATCTTTTGGAAGTGATAACCCCATGAGCGCCGGCGGTTTGATGGTCCTGTGGGTTGTGAAGGACCCCTTTATGACTGAAGACTTGACAACGGGTATCAAATCTGCTTAATTGAAAAATTTTTATAAGGTCTTTTACCGAATAATACGCAATTGAGGTGTGACTAAAATGAAAAGAACATATCAACCGCATAAAACAAGAAGGGCAAGAACCCATGGATTCCGCCAGAGGATGGCGACAAAATCCGGGAGAATGGTAATCAACAGGAGAAGAGCCAAGGGACGAAAGCGATTGAGCGTTTAACCGGTTTGCCGGGGGGCTATTGGGGGTATTATCCTTCACCAGGAAAGATCGAATCCGGAAGCGACATGAATTCAATGAGATTTTTCAATACGGAAAAACCGTTGAAGATCGATATATTAGAATCATTTTTGCTCCGGGTGCGACTTCTATCTCCCGCCTGGGGACCACGGTCAGTAAGCGCGTGGGGCAAGCGGTCGAAAGAAACAGGATCAAACGGGTGTTGAGGGAATGCTTTCGAATCCATCGGCGCCTTCTCTTAGGGTGCTGGGATTTAAACATTATTGCAAAACGGGAAGCAGCGAAGCTGACTTCATCTGACCTGATTTCATCGGTTAAAACCCTTTTCAGGCAGATATCGGAGCGCGCGTCATCAAACGGCAGTTCATTCAAATCTCCTTATTCATCATAAGGATTTACCAATACACCCTATCCCCTGTATTGGGTCCCGCATGCCGATTTTACCCGTCTTGTTCGTCCTATGCTCATGAAGCCATTTCACGGTTTGGCGTTCTTTCAGGCTCGATATTGGCATTGAAACGGATTCTGCGGTGCCACCCCTTCAGTTCCGGAGGGTTCGACCCGGTTCCCGAACTGCTTGAACCGAGAGTCGAGGAGCACTTATAACGGTTTGGTTGGTATCAATCTGCATCCCCTTAGGGTTAACATACGGCAGAGAAAGCCGGTTTAATACAGGAGAATCAAATGGAGCAAGGGAGAGTATTAATTGCCATCGCATTGTCGCTGGTGGTATTTCTGGTCTGGAGTTTTCTTTTTAGTGAAAAACCTCCTGTAAAGGAAGTCACTCCTGGAGTGCCGTCTCAGAGTCAGAAACCGCCTTCCCCCACAGAATCTCAACCTGTGGTCTCGACGGAAGCTGTTTCTCCTGGCAGGATAAAACCCGGAGATCTATCGGCTGTTTCCCAGCGTGTTCCGAGAGAAATTGAAATCGACACCCCGCTCTACCGGCTTAACATATCTGAAGAAGGGGCGAGGGTGAAGTCGGTTGTATTAAAAAATTTTCGGGAAACGGTTGAAAAAAATTCTCCATTAAAATCAATGGTTTCTGAAAAAAATCCGTTTGGGGCACTCTGGACCGAAATCGGCGAAAATGGATCGTCGTTCCCCCGACCGATTCTTTTTTCAGTAAATATTCAGGCAAATGCCTTAACCGTTTCGGATGAAGCCAAGGAGATGATTTTTTCCTGGGTATCCCCCCAGGGGATACATTTTGAAAAGCGTTTTCTTTTTGATCCCAAGAGCTACGTCATTTCAATGATCCTCTCGATTAAAAACAACTCCACCCAGACTCTTGCAGATCGGCTTTCAGTCTCTTTGACCAAATCGATGGGGGAAGAGGGGGGGCAAAGTTACGGGTTTGAGGGTGCAAGCGCCTTGATGGACAACGGAGTGGAACGGATTGAAGAGAAGAAAATCAAAAACAACAGCAATTATTCCGGAAATATCAAGTGGATGGCAATTCAGGACCGATATTTCATGTCCACGGTGATTCCAACCGGAACCGAGAATGCCCAGATGAATCTCTTTTTAAGGGAACCGCGTATCCTGGAAGCGCAATACACCCTTCCTTCCGTTTCCATCGAGCCGGGAATGGAGCGTCGGTTTGAGTATCGGCTTTTTTTCGGACCCAAAAGCACCCGAATTTTAAAAGAATCGGGATATCAGCTTGATAAAGCCATTGATTTCGGCATGTTCGACTTTATCGCAAAACCGTGTGTCTGGCTCATGAATCTCTTATATGGATTCATTCCAAACTACGGAGTGGCCATTATTATTCTTACGATTTTATCTAAAATTCTACTCTGGCCCCTGGGGAATAAAAGCTATAAATCGATGAGTGAAATGAAAAAGCTGCAGCCTCTTTTGACCGAAATGAGGGAAAAATATAAGAATGACAAGAAAAAGATGCAGCAGGAAACCATGAATCTTTATAAGACTTACAAGATCAATCCCCTGGGCGGATGCCTCCCCATGGTTGCCCAGATTCCGGTCTTTTTCGCGCTCTATCGAATGCTTTATGAGGCTATTGAGCTCCGACATGCTCCGTTTTTTGGATGGATCAACGACCTGAGTGCTCCGGATCGGCTGTTTCATTTTAATTTCTCCATCCCTTTCATGCAGCCCCCTTACGGCATTCCTGTTTTAACCATTGTCATGGGGGCGACCATGCTCCTCCAGCAAAAAATGTCTCCTCCTCCCGGGGATCCAGGACAGGCTAAAATGATGATGCTGATGCCGGTCATCTTTACGTTTATTTTCATCAATTTTTCTTCAGGATTGGTGTTGTACTGGTTGGTCAACAATATTCTTTCCATTGCCCAGCAATATTATGTGACGAAAAAAAGCGCTTAAGGACGGAGGCCGAGCTCATGTCATCCAGTCTGGAATTTGAAGGAAAGAGCGTTGAAAAAGCGGTTGAGAAGGCGTGCGAAGCAATTAAAATTCCTCGAGAAAAGTTAAAATATGATGTGATTTCATATGGTTCGACCGGTATTTTCGGACTCGTCGGTTCGAAAAAAGCCAGAATTCGGGTTAATCTGTCTGATTTACCTCCCGAATACGACAGGGAACCTCTTTCCGAGGTCAAAACCAGGCCGGGCGATTCCGAATCGGATGAAGAGTCAATCCATCCGCCTGATATCGTTGGGAAAGAAAAGAAAAGACTCCCTGTGGAAGAATTGGGTCTTCAGGGTGAAACTCTTCTTCGAAAGATTATCGATACCATTGCCTCTGATGCCCGGATCACCACAAAAGTCGATCCTGACCGGATTGAGTATGATGTCCGGGGAGGAAACTCAGCTCTGATAATTGGAAAACACGGACAAACCCTTGAAGCGATTCAATATGTTATAGAAAAAGCCGTGAATCGACAATTAAATGATCCCATCAAAGTTCAAGTGGATGTGGAGGGGTATCTAATTAACCGACGGACAAGCCTTCAGCAGCTTGCCGAGCGGCTTGCTCAGAAGGTCAAACGTACCGGAAAACCGGTGACTGTCGGTCAGATGAATTCCTATGAGAGAAAAGTGATCCATCTGGCGCTAAAGGACGACGATAAGGTCCGAACCCAAAGTAAAGGGGAAGGGCAGGTTAAAACCCTCACCATTATTCCCAGGCAGATCGGAAAAAGAAAAAGAGAAAAAAAGGAATAACCGGAATTTTAATGGACAGCTCGACCATTGCCGCCATTGCCACCCCGTCTGGAAGCGGCGGTATCGGGATTATCCGCATTTCCGGACCCCAGGCCGTTGCCGTTGCCGCCGCCGTTTTTCAACCCTCGAAATCCGGAAGTCGAGATGCCGATCTTCTGGAATCGCATCGGTTTTATCATGGCTATATTGTCGACCCGAAAATCCGGACTCCCATTGATGAAGTCTATCTGGTGGTGATGAAGGCTCCCCGCTCCTATACCCGGGAGGATGTGGCGGAAATTCATACCCATGGAGGGCCGGTGGTTCTAAAAACCGTCCTTGAACTGATCTTAAATGCCGGAGCCCGGTTGGCAACCGCCGGTGAATTCACCCTGAGGGCTTTTTTAAACGGGAGGGTCGATCTCTCCCAGGCCGAAGGAGTTGCGGACCTCATCAATGCAAAAACGGAAAAGGCCCTCCGGATTGCCGCATCTCAGGTTAAGGGTGCCTTGAGAAAAGAGATCGAATCGCTTCGGCGATTGGTCCTTGATAGTTATACCGCCTATGAGGCCGCCATCGATTTTCCCGAAGAGATGGAGGAGTTCTTCATTGAGAAAGAGATCCGAGGGCTGCTGGAACAGAGACTCATTCCGGATATTGAAGACCTCCTTCAGCGATACCGAACCGGACATGTATTCAAGGATGGGATTCGAGTGGCGATTGCCGGAAGACCCAATGTGGGAAAATCGAGCATGATGAATTCCCTTCTTGATAAAGACCGGGCGATTGTGAGTCCGGTCCCCGGGACGACGAGGGACTTCATTGAAGAACAGCTTCTGATTGAGGGTATCTCGGTTTTTCTTATGGATACCGCCGGCCTTTGGAATGCAACGGATCCGGTGGAGCGGCTGGGGATTCAGAAAACAATGGATTCCATTGAAAACGCCGATTTGATACTTTTCATGGTGGAAAGCTGCGGATTTCCGGATTCTGGGGATCTGGCGGTTTATGATCAAATCCGGAATAAGCCGAAGATACTCGTGTTAAACAAAAGCGATATGATATCAGAAGAAAAAGAGATTCCCCTGCCCGAAGCATGGCAAGAGATTCCACGGGTCAAAACCTCCGTCCTCAATGGCCGGGGGATTGAAGAAGTCAAGCAAGCGATCCTGTCTCTTGCCCTGAACGGAAACGGGATCGATCCCATCCATACGTCCATCCCCAATATCAGGCATAAAATCGCCCTTGAACGGACCCGAAGCGCTATTTTGGAGTTCGATGAAGGGATTCGGACGGGCCGATCCCCGGAGCTACTCGCCATGGATCTGAAAGAAGCGGCCGATGCATTGGGTGAAATTCTTGGCGTTACGGCACCTCCGGATATTCTGGATGAAATTTTCAGCCGGTTTTGCATCGGAAAATAATGTTTCACGTGAAACATCAGACCCCGGAGCCTTCGGAGAACCGGCGGAATCCGAGAAAGGAAACCAAGGAAAAATCAAGATGAAAATCGACTTGACGCCGTTTTATAGAAAAATTGAAGAGCTGGCGAAACTTGCAGACGCCACGGTGGAGCGCGTTAAAACAGAGTATCCCGAGCAGGTCAGATGCATTCCGGGGTGTGCGGATTGCTGTCATGCGCTCTTCGATCTGACCCTGGCGGAAGCGCTCTATATCAACCATCAGTTTGCCTTAAAATTTCAAGGAGAAAAGAAGTCCGAACTTCTGGAAAAAGCAAACCGTGCGGATCGACAGGCGTTTAAACTGAAAAAAAAGGCCTATCAGGATTATAAAAAAGGAAAGAAAGAGACCGAGATTGTCTTGGAGATGGCCAATGAGCGGATCGAATGTCCGCTTCTGAGCGCAGAGGATCTTTGTGAGCTCTACGACCATCGCCCCATTACCTGTCGATTCTATGGAATCCCCACTCTGATCGGAGGAATGACCCACACCTGCGGCCGTTCAGAATTTGAGGAAGGGGTCTCCTATCCCACGGTTAAATTGGATCGGATTCAAACCCGGCTGATGGATATTTCCAGGGAAATCGTCCGGGAAATCGATTCCAAATACGGCACCATGGGTGAGATGCTGGTCCCATTGTCCATGGCGCTCCTGACTGACTACACCGAAGAGTACCTGGGGATTGTTAAAGAAGTCGAAAAAGAGAAAACTGAGGGATAGCCCATGGACGACAAGGCCGATGATCGGGAAAATCGGAAAAAGAGCATCTTTGACAGCATGGCTTTGAGACGGCAGCAGCATATTCTCAAAAAAGGATATGAAACGTGGGATCCGTTTGAGGAACCGAAAGACCCTATCGATATTCGAAAAGACCGGACCCGCCGGACCACCGTCATGCTGGTCAGGGAATTTCTTCAATCCAGAGCGAGTTCCCAATACAGCAACGAATACGGGAGAGGGGTTCTTGAAATCGCCCTCGGACTCATCAACCAGGAAGACCGATTCCGGGGCATGTATGAATTTTCCTGCTGGTATCAGGAGCTGTTAAAGCGCGAAGGGCATGAGTAGCATGGGGGAGATGCCGCATCGGAACCCCGAGGTGGATTCGACATTAACGCATCGCATTTATAAGACGGTTTTAGAATCTGATACCCGATTGACACCCCGGGCTGTTGAGGCGCTCGGCCGCACGAATTTTAATATCGACGGCAAGACGGTTCGCAGGGCTGTTCATGCGCTCATAACCGAAGGATCGATTCAATATACATA
>JBFMEI010000003.1:0-25795 GCA_040753295.1 Thermodesulfobacteriota bacterium
GGCTTCTTGTAAACGGATATCTTCCCGGATCGCCCAGGTCCGTTTCATATTCAAATCCAACGGTTTTGAGATCTTCGGGCCCATAGGATGTCTTGATATGTATCCCGGACGGATAGACGACCTCCTTGATGGAATCCTTCTCATCCCGAATATATCTTGCTACGCCCATAACCTGTCCCCCCTAAAATAGATTCCGGATCGTTTTAACGATTTCATCAAAAGAAGTCCCTCCGGGAAAGACGGCATGGACACCGATTTCCTTCAGCTTCGGGATGTCTTTTTTTGGAATCACTCCTCCAACGGCGACCTTGATATCCTCGAGTTTTTCCATCTTCAAGCGATTCATCAACCGCCGGCTGATGGAAAGATGGGCGCCGGTCATGATGCTTAACCCGATCAGATCGACCGATTCCTGGATCGCACTTGAAACGATCTGGTCGATACTCTGATGCAATCCCGTGTAGGCCACTTCCATTCCCGCATCCCGAAGGGCGAGAGCCACAACCTTGGCGCCGCGATCGTGCCCGTCGAGGTCCGGTTTAGCGATCAAAACCCGTATTTTTCCGGTTGGATTCATTGACGTATCCTTTTTCCAGTTAAATGCCGGATATCCGGCCTTTCGTTGTCCAGATATTTAATGACGGCGGTTTGGCCTCTCAGGATATGCTCTCTGACCAGCTTTTCCACTCCGTCGGCATCCCGTCTTTGAATAAAATCGAGCATGAGTTTATGATCCTCATTGCTGATTCTGGCAAGATCATGGTTTTTCAAGATTATCTGTCGAAACCGATAAATCTGATCTCTCAAATCATAGATCATTTTGTTCAGCTTCGGGCTTCGGCTTAAGGCATAGAGCAGATCATGAAATTCGGTATTGATCCGCGTCAACTCCTCCAGTTCCCCCCGGTTGAGGTGCGTCTCATATTCACCGATTTTTTCTTCCAGTGCTTTCAGTTCCCGGTCTTCATGGTTGATGGCTGAGAGTCTGGCGGCATAGCTTTCCAGTACGCTTCGAATCCCGAAAGTCTCTTCGATTTCCTTCCGGGTCAGCCCAAGGACGATGAATCCTCCCCGGGGAAGCTTCTTTAAAAATCCTTCACGCTCCAGTTTATGAATGGCTTCCCGTACCGGCGTTCGGCTGATCCCCAGCGTTTCGGCAATCCGGCTTTCCACAAGTCGATTTTCCGGTTCGACATTCCCCCTGATGATGGCGCGTTTAAGGGACTCAAAAACCCGGTCTCCGAGTGATTTTTTTTCATATCCCTTGCGGAACGGTCTCAGCCCCTGAAGACGGATCCCCGATGATTTCTGCATTTATAATCCCGCCCATCGCGCAATATTGGTCTGGAGAACTTCATGAGTACCGCCCCCGTTCAGCAAAAATCGGCTGTCCCGATAATATCTCTGAACGGTATATTCCATTGAGTATCCATAAGCTCCGAAAATCCGCGTCGCTTCGTCGGACGCTTTACAGGCCGCCTCTGTTGCAAAATATTTCGCCATCGTAGCCTCCTTGAGGCATGGAACCTTATTGTCGACCATTTTCGTCGCCCGATACGTGAGCAACCGTGCCGCCTCAAGGTCTGTGGCCATATTGGCGACTTTGGACTGGATCAACTGATATTGCCCGATGGGCCGTCCAAACGCGGTCCGCTCATGGGCATATTTAATGGAATCATCCATCGAAGCTCGAATCAGCCCGATCGCCAGAGCAGCCGTCATGCACCGGATCTCGGAAAGAATCGACATGAGATTGTCCAATCCCTCTCCTTCTTTTCCCAGCATATATTCATGAGGAATCCGGACGTTGGTGAATGCCACTTCAGATATTTTGGTTGTCCGGGTTCCCAAGGTATCAAAAGGCGGGCTTACGGATACACCCGGAGTATCCCTTGGAACAAAGAAAAAATTCAATCCTCTGAACTTTTTATTCGGATCGGTCTGGCAAAGGACGGTATAAAAATCGGCAACCGGTCCGTTGGTCACCCAGGTCTTTAATCCGTCGATCACATAGCCGTTTTCTGTTTTTCTGGCGATGGTCGACACCGCTCCCAAGTCGGATCCGGCTTCAGGCTCGGTCAGGCAGAAGCATGGAATCTTTTTCCCTTTCATGGCCGGAAGAAAATACGTCTTGTGCATCTCATCGGTCCCATAGCGAAATAAAAAATTGGTCCCCATGAGGCATTGCATGGCGGTAACCGCCGCTAGGCTCATGAATCCCCGAGCCAGTTCTTCGCAGATGATGCAGTAGAGGGTGGTATTGCCGCCGGCACCCCCTTTGGATTTGGGATAACGGATTCCAAAAACTCCCATATCCGCAACTTTTTGGAACAATTCCCTGGGGAAATCCCCTTTTCTATCCAGGTCCTGGGCTTTCGGAATCACTTCGAGATCGACAAATCGTGCCACGCTTTTCCGGATGATATCTTCGGGGTTTGACCTGAGCATTAATGATTTCCTTTCTTTGTCATAACCGGCCATCCGTTACTCGGGTGCGACGGATTCCATTTGCAATTGTCGGATCAGCTCCGGAACCACTTCATGAAGATCTCCGACGATTCCCCAATCCGCGACTTGAAAGATCGGAGCCCTCGGATCCTTATTGATGGCAATAACGTATCGGGAATGGATCATTCCGGCGCGGTGTTGAATCGCCCCTGAAATTCCGCAGGCAATATAAATTTCAGGACGAACCGATCGTCCGGTTTGACCGACTTGATTCTCCGGTGAAATCCATCCTTCCTCCACAGCCACCCGGGTTCCGGCAACCGCCCCCCCCATGATTTCCGCCAGTCGATTCAGGATGCGGAATCCATCGGCATCTCCAACCCCTCTTCCGCCGGCAACCACGACCTTGGCCTGGGCGATATCCGCTCCTTTTGACGATTCTCTTGTCACATTCAGCACCGTAGTGCCGATCCGTTCCTCAGAAAGAATAACTTTCTGTTCGATGATTTCACCGGTATTCCCGGAGACCGGGTTTGCCTCCATAACACCCGGCCGCACGGTTGCCATCTGCGGGCGGGAATATCGGTTGGCAATAGTCGCCATGACATTTCCTCCAAAAGCGGGCCGGGTCTGAAGCAGGATCTTTTCTTTTGGATCAATATCGAGTTCCGTACAGTCTGCAGTGAGTCCCACCCCCACCCGCCTAGAGACCCGGGGCGCCAGATCCCGTCCGATATGAGAAGCCCCCAGCAGAAAAATATCGGGCTTATGGGTCTTGACCAGTTCTTCAATCACATCCGTATACGCGACGGTCCGATACTCCCTGAGACCTGCATGTTGAGCCAGATAGACCTTACGTGCTCCGTATCGAATCAGAGGCTGTGCCAGTTCTGAAATCGCATCCCCCAGAAGCACCGCACATACCTCTTCGTCGAGTTTTTTGGCCAGTTCCTGTGCTTTTCCCAGCAGTTCCAAAGAGACCGGATTCAGCTTTCCGTCGCGCTGTTCGGCAAAGACCCAGACTCCCTTCCGATCTGTAAAATCCGGTATCGATTTGGGTGCGGCATCGGTCAGAAGCGCCTCATTTTTACAGACCTGAAGGCATGCCCCGCAGGCGGTACAGCGTTCCAGTACTTCCGCCTTGCCGTTCTTCAATTCAATGGCGCCGTAGGGACATGCAGAGATACAGCGTCGACATCCGTCACATAAGTTTTTTTCAACCCAGACCGTCATATCGTTCTCCAACCCTCACTGAAATTGAGCGTCTCAATCAGACCGGATTCCAATCCATGATTTCCGCTACAATCGGCATGTGGATTCAAATGCCTTGCATGCTGTTGCGCCTTCGCTCTCTTTGAGATTTCGAATCAGTTCCCTGACCACATCCTCAGTTTTCCCTTCCAGTCGTTTTCCTTCTCTCTTGAATTTCGGCGCGAACGTCTTAATCACATGGGTCAGGGAACCTTCAAGGCCGACCTGATCCGCCTTGACTCCGATATCGGCGGCATTCCAGACCTGAATCGGCGCCTTGTCCCGACATGCCCGGATCAACCGTTCAATCCTGGGATATCGAGGCCGGTTGAGATCCCCGATGACCGTAAGAAGCGCCGGAATCCGGCATAAAATCCTTTCGAATCCATCTTCCAGCCGTCGTTTGACGATCAGGCTCTCTGTTTCAACCGATTCGATCTGAAAGACATAGGTAACCTGAGGGATGCCGAGATAGTCGGCTACCTGGGGTCCGATTTGAGCGGTATCCCCGTCAATGGCCTGACGCCCGCAAAAAATCAGATCGTATCCGCCGATCTTTTCAATCGCTTTTCCAAGAGTGAATGACGTGGCCCATGTATCGGCTCCCGCAAAGGCCTTATCCGTTAAAAGAATCCCTTCGTCGGCGCCCATTCCCATCGCTTCTGATATCACATCGATGGCCTGCGGAGGTCCCATGGAGATTGCGGTTACCTTTCCGCCGAACTTTTCTCTGATTTCAACTGCGGCTTCCAGGGCATGAAGATCATCCGGATTCATAATGCCGGCAAGCCCTTCCCGGATGAGGTTTCCGGTTTTCGGATCCAGTTCGACGCTGGCTGTGTTCGGAACCTGTTTGACCAAAACGATCATATTCATGGCTTATCTCCAAAAAGTCCCTTCAGATGATCCCTTTTTCCTTCATTCCCGAAAGTTCTTTTCCGGACCGATTGAGCTCCCTGCCGTAGATCTTTTCATTCTGCTCACCGAATCGAGGGGGAAAAGTCAACTCCCTGCCATTCTGCTCGACAAATGGCGTCGTATAGGGTGGCGGCGCCAGTGTAATCCGGATTCCGGTCTTGGGATCTGTGGAATAGAGGAGCCGCTTCTTAACCAAAGGATCTTCAATAACATCCGGAATTCTTTTAATATCGCTCACCGGAACTGTGATGGATTGAAAAAAATCGATCAGCTCCCGGGTTGTGCGGCTTCGGGTGATTTCATCGATTCGGTGATTCAATCTCACCCCATCTGCAATACGGCCGGCATTTTTTTCATATTCAGGGATGTCGAGGGATTTGAAAATCTCCTGGGATACCATCATCTTCCACTGCCGGTCGTTGCCGACCGCCAGATAGATATATCCATCCGATGCGCGGTAAACGGATACCGGAGAAAAAAATTCATGGGTATTCCCCCGGCGGGAGACCTGCTTTTTGAACGTAGCAGTCATCGTGATCGGAACGGTAAGCCAGGATACCGAGGATTCAAACATGGAAAGATCGATACGGCTCCCCTCGCCGGTCTTTTCCCTGAGATAGAGCGCTTTCATCACCATCCCGTAGGCATGCTCACTGGTTCCCATATCCGGGAGCGGAATGCCGATGACCTGAGGAGCGCCCTGCAGTTCTCCCGTCATCTCCATCAACCCTGAACGCGCCTGCAATACCGGATCATAGGCCGCTTCGCTGCTGTCCGGTCCAAATCCCGTGACACCCAGCCAGATGATCTCCTTCCTGATCGATTTAACCGTATCGTAATCGATCCCCAGCTTTTGATAGTTTTTTGGAAGTTGGTTGGTTGAAAAAATATCGACTTTCAGGCTCAAAATGAGGGATTTGAAAATTTCCTGACCTTCAGGTTCGGCCAGATTCAACGTCAAGGCTTCCTTGCCCGCATTGATACACAGATAATATGTATTCATCCGTTCTTCATCAAGAACATTCGATCCGATCATACGGTTCGGATCTCCGTACACCGGATGTTCGAGACGAATCACCCGCATCCCGTCCTGAGCCAGCCGGTAGGTCAAATAGGGCAAAACCGTGGCCTGCTCCAGAGATAAAACCGTCAATTCCTTGAATCCGTTCATTCCTTCTCTCCTTCACGGATATTGAAACACTTCTCTAAATCGTGCGTGATCTGTCCATCATCCGAATCATGGAATGCTGAGATTTAAATCTGAAAAATATCATTGACCTGAACTTCTGATTTTGTATACGGTATACAGACGGAATCTGTCAAATAAAAAGATCAAACCGGAGAAAACAAAGACGCTGCAGAGGTAAAAACGGGATTGACAATATGAACCCCGTTCGATAATTTCAACCGATAAGCATTTTACCGGATAACTATCGGATATCAGATCAGGGAGATTCTCCGGCGGCTTTTCCGTGAACGTTTTATCATGAAACCCTGTCATAACCACTTGGAAAGGGGGTGATCGGTCCAAGAAGATCAGCGCGGTAATTCGGTTGAAATGAGTTGAGACAAAACCAAAAACCGATCAATAATGGAGGCATGATATGACTCTTAAAAAAGCTCTTTCCTTTGGTATCATTCTTACAATCCTCTTTGCCGTTCTTGTCGTGATTCAACCTGAAACCGCTTCCGGACAACCCATCATATTGAAGTACGCAAACTTTCCGCCCGCTCCGACATTCCCCTGCGTTCAAATGGAAGAATGGAAAAAAGAAGTGGAGAAACGAACCCAGAACAAGGTGAATGTCCAGACTTTTCCAGGTGGAACCCTGCTGCCGGCAAAAAATATTTTTGACGGGGTCATCACCGGGACTGCGGATATCGGCAACTTTGCCATGAGTTATCAACCCGGGCGTTTCCCCATCTCCGAAGCCATCGACCAGCCTGTCGGATTCTCAAGTGCCAAAGCGTCAAGCCTTGCACTGTATGATCTGATCGATAAGTATCAGGCTAAAGAATTTGAAAAAGTCAAAATCATTACGATGTTCACCTGCCCGCCGGCAAATATTATGACGGTCAAGCCCGTAAAATCCCTCAAGGATCTGAAAGGGGTGGAATTACGAGTTGCCGGAACCGCCGCAGATATTCTGAAAAACCTCGGTGCCATTCCCATTGCAATGCCTCAATCTGAGACTCCGGAAGCATTGCAGAAAGGGACGGTTAAAGGACATGTTTCCTCCATGGAGATCCTGAAGGATTTTAACTTTGCCGCCTATACCGCGAACGCCACCATCACCAACCTTTTTGTTGTCTCTTTTGGCGTGGTCATGAACAAAGAGAAATGGAATTCCCTCCCTGATGACGTCAAAAAGGTCATTGACGACATGAGAAAGGAATGGGCTTTATGGACCGGAAGTTATGTGGATAATCATGTCAACGAAGCGCTTAAATGGTCAAAGGAGAAGTATAACCTCCAGATCTTCGATCTTCCCCAGAGTGAAAAAGCAGAAATTCCAAAACTCCTCAAACCCTTAACTGATGCCTATGTGAAACGGGTCACCGACCAGGGACTTCCGGGCGAACAGATCATCAAAGATGTCAATGCACTGAAGGAAAAATACGAAAAGCAGTATAAATAATCTCCTTAACCGCCTCGACAACGGATATGATCAATCTGAATTCATACCAAAAGGAGAGGAGTTCGGGAAGAGCCGCCGGACTCCTTCTTCTTTTCATGGAGGTCAAGTCGCATGAAGTGGCTTGAAAAGATTAATGAACTGCTGAATCAGGCCCTCATGATTCTCGGAGGCGCTTCCATTCTGCTTCTGATGTCCGTTGCAACGGTCAATGTCGTGCTGAGATACCCTTTTAAAATCCCCTGGCGGGGAGCATATGAAGTCGTGGGGTTTTTAGGAGCCGTACTGATCGCCTTTGCCCTTGGATATACCCAGAAGCGAAAAGACCATATCGTCGTCGATATCCTTACGGAAAGATTCTCCAAACGGGTCAACCGGATCCTGGATGGAGTGAACTACTTCATTACAATGATTTTTTTTGCCGTCGTTTCATGGCAGATGTTCATCTGGGGCATTAAAATATCAAAATCCGGAGAACTTTCCGAAACATTAAAAATAGTTTTCCACCCGTTTATCTACTGCGTCGCAGCAGGATTTGCGGTTTTCTCCTTTACGCTTGTGGTCGATTTCATTAAAAATTTCCAGAACAAGGAAGGATGAGCAGCGGATGCAGGGACCCATCGTCGGCGTTTATGGAATTATCTTCATGTTTCTGGTCCTGTTCCTTCTCAGAATCCCGGTGGGATTTACCATGGCATTGGTGGGTTTTATCGGATTTGCCTATGTCGCCGGAGTTAAGGCAGCCCTTGGAATGATCGGTACGGATATGTGGAATATCTTCTCCAACTATGGGCTGACGGTCATTCCCATGTTTATTCTTGTCGGTGAATTCGCACATTATGGGGGATATAACGATACCCTCTATTTCACAACGTACCGGTGGTTCGGACATCATCGGGGCGGACTTGCCATCACCACAGTGCTCGCGTGCGCAGCGTTTTCAGCCATCAGCGGCTCCAATACCGCCACAGCGGCGACCATGAGTTCGGTGGCCATTCCTGAAATGAAGAAATACAATTATCACCCCATGCTTAATGCAGGATCGGTCGTTGCCGGATCCACGCTCGGCGTGATGATTCCGCCGAGCATCGTCCTTGTCGTTTATGGAATCTATACCGGACAATCCATCGGTAAACTCTTCTTTGGGAATATCATCCCCAGCGTGATCCTGACGGGATTGATCATTTCCACCGTTTTGCTGATCTGCCGTCGTCATCCGGATTGGGGCCCGAAAGGTCCGAAAAGCTCCTGGAAGGAACGGATTAAAACTCTCCCCGAAGCCATTGATATTTTCATCCTTTTCGCCATCATCATGGCGGCTCTTTTTACCGGATTCGTTACCGCTACGGAAGCCGCTGCCGCAAGCAGCGCCGTAGGCCTGATCATTTGTCTTATCAGGAAAAAGTTGACCTGGAAAAAGTTCGTCTCATCATGCTTTGATACCCTTCGAATTTCCTGCCTGGTCTTCATGATTGTTGCCGGAGCAACGATTTTCGGTCGATTTCTTGCAGTCACCCGGCTTCCGTTTGAAGCGGCATCATGGATTGCAACTCTCCCCCTCCCAAACTGGATGCTCCTCTGGATCATCCTCTGCTGTTATATCATCGGCGGATGTGTGATGGACGCGCTGGCGTTCCTTCTCATCTCACTTCCGATTTTTTATCCCATTGTTCAGCAGATGGGGTACGATCCCATCTGGTACGGACAGGTGATCACGATTACGACCACGATGGGAGCCATTATGCCTCCGATCGGAATCTGCTGTTATGTCGTTGCAGGCATGGCAAAGGATATTCCCATCGGAACGGTTTTTAGAGGTGGATTATATTATATCCCCTCCTATATCATTGCGAATCTCCTTTTGATGATTTCGCCCTATTGGACCGTCCTGGTTCTCTCTAATCTGGTGAGGTGATCCGCCCTCTCTGATTCTCGATTGATGAAGGCCCCAATAACCGGGATGAGGTTCGATTTGCCGATCGATGGATTGATCTTTCTCCTTGACAACAGTTCTGTATACAGTATACCACTACAGTCCGGTATCCGATACGGATGAACGATTTACGCCCGGCTTCCAAAATCACCGGATGCTCAGGGTTTAGAATTCCAACTTCCGGAGAGATATGATGAATTCCCGCAACAAGCTTTATCCGACTTCAGTCAATCCTTTATTGATTCAACATGTGGATCCCCTTCCAAAGGAGATAGCCGTCATCGGTGCAGGAACCATAGGCCCGGATATCGGATACTATCTGAAAAGCGCATTGCCTGATATCATCCTGCATCTTGTCGATATTGCCCAGGAGCCTTTGGAAAAAGCCAGGAAACGGATTTCAGGGTATGCTGAAAAAGCGGTTGAACGGAAAAAAATGAAACCGGAAAAGGCCGATGCCATCACCCGGAACATTTTCTACACCACGGACTACAATCAGATTAAAAATTGCACCCTTGTCATTGAGGCGGCGACTGAAAATATTCCATTGAAACATAAAATTTTTGAAGCGGTGGAAGATCGCGTAAGTGAAACCGCGATCATCACTTCCAATACCAGTTCCATTCCCGCCCAGCGGCTTTTCGCAAAAATGAAACGACCCGAAAGAGCGACCGTCACCCATTTTTTCGCTCCGGCATGGCGCAGTCTTCCGGTGGAAGTCATCAACTGGAGCAAGGTCAGCCGCAAAACCCTTGACTATCTTTTCGGATTATTCGGGAAAACCGGAAAGGTCCCGATCATCACGGCAGATGCCATCTGTTTCATGCTGGACCGTATTTTCGATAACTGGTGCAATGAATCGGCTTATCTTCTGGAAAAAGCAACCGCAAGCCAGATCGATAAGGTTGCGGAAGAATTCGTATTTGCAGGCCCCTTTTTCGTTCTCAACCTTGCAAACGGAAATCCTATCATCATCGAAACCAACTCGCTCCAGATGGAAGAAGGGGCTCATTATCGGCCGGCTTCCATCCTTGCATCGGTAGACCGGTGGAAGACGCACAAACCGGGCGGCGATATCAAGATTCCCCATGAACTCAAACAGACCATCCGCGATCGATTGCTGGGAATCCTCTTCTCCCAGTCCTTTGATATCATCGACCGGGGAATCGGCACCCCCGAGGACCTCAATTTCGGCTGTCAAGTCGCTCTGGGATTCAAAAAAGGGCCTCTCGATATCATGAAAAGTCTCGGAGAAAATGAGGTCAACCGGATTATGAACCGGTTTAAAAGGGAACGGTCCGGATTTCCCCATGCGTCAAAACCTTTTACCGATTATCAGAGCTTTCATCGACACCTCCTGGTGGATGATATCCAGGGAGTCCGGATCCTCACCCTTCGAAGACCCCAGGCGTTGAATGCATTAAATGATCGGATTATGGATGAAATCCTTGAGCTCCTGACCGTGGGAAGTCATGATCCTATGGTCAAAGGGTTCTTATTGACCGGCTATGGAACAACCGCCTTTTCAGCCGGAGGTGAAATCGGAAGATTTCCGGAGATGCTGGGAAATAAGAACGCATCTGTCCAGTATGCGAAAGAGTGCGCCAAAGTGCAGATCTTCATGGATCAGATGGAAAAGCCCGTTGTCGCCGCCGTAAACGGACTCGCCCTGGGAGGCGGTCTGGAGTTGGCTATCCGATGCCATGCTATGGTCGCATTGGACCGTGCGGGATTTCAATTCCCTGAAATCACCCTTGGGATCCTCCCCGGAATCGGCGGATGTATCATCCCCTACCGGAAATGGCCGGAAGGTGCATCCCGGTTTCATGAAATGATCCTTTTCGGGAAGATGCTCTCCATCAAAGAAGCGGTCGAAATCAAGATGGTCGATGCAACCGCATCCACTTATCCCCAGATGATTCAGGAAGGGATCAGACTGGTTTCGCGCCTCACCGGAAAGATCCCGCGCATTCCGGAAGAAGCGGCTTCAATCCCGGGAATCGAAATTCCGGATCCACCCATGGCTGGAAAGCTTCAACTCAGCAAAGAAGCCGTCACGATTGCGTGGAAAACCATTCTGGAGGGTGCGGCCTGCAACCGCCTGAGCGAGGCTTTAGAAAAAGGATATCTCGGATTCGGAGAAATCGCGTGTACATCGGCAGCCCGAGAAGGGATTTCGGCTTTTCTTGAAAAACGAAAGCCCACATATTTGAAATAGGTCAAATCGTTGCAATGCCGGCTCCAGTCATTGCAATTCAATAACGGGCCGGGGACTGCTCCCAGGCAAATTTTTGATCGTGGTTGAATAACCCTTTAACAAAGAGGAGGAGTTATGGAGATTAAAAAGATTTTTCTGCCCGAGTCGGAATTACCCCGTCAATGGTACAACATCCTGGCTGACATGCCCACCCCAATGGAACCGCCACTCCATCCGGGAACCGGAAAGCCGGTCGGCCCTGAGGATCTTGCTCCGATTTTCCCCATGAATCTGATCGAGCAGGAAGTCAGTCCAAAGAGATTCATCGACATCCCTGAAGAAGTATTGAAGGTCTATTCCATCTGGAGACCGACGCCGATGTACCGGGCCTACAACCTTGAAAAATTTCTCAAGACTCCTGCCAAGATTTACTTCAAGAACGAAGGCGTAAGCCCGGCCGGAAGCCACAAGCCGAACACATCCGTTCCTCAGGCCTATTACAACAAAGTCGCCGGAACCAAACGGATCACCACGGAAACGGGCGCCGGTCAGTGGGGCAGCGCTCTTTCCATGGCTTGTTCATTTTTCGGAATCGAATGCAAAGTCTATATGGTCAAAATCAGCTATAACCAGAAACCGTACCGGCGACTCATGATGGAGACCTGGGGAGCCAGCTGTGTGGCAAGTCCGAGCACGGAGACCAAAGCCGGACAGTCGATTCTAGCGCAGAACCCGGATTCTCCCGGAAGTTTAGGAATCGCCATCAGCGAAGCGGTCGAAGCGGCCGTGACAGGAAAAGATACCAAGTATTCTCTGGGGAGTGTGCTCAACCACGTGATGCTGCATCAAACGGTCATCGGCCTTGAGTGTCAGAAACAAATGGCGATTGCAGGAGATTACCCGGACGTGGTCATCGGTTGCGCCGGCGGCGGAAGCAATTTCGCAGGGTGCGCCTTCCCCTTTGTCAGAGATAAAATCAACGGCAAAAATATCGACATCATTGCCGTGGAACCCCTTTCCTGTCCCACCATGACCAGAGGCCCCTTTGCGTATGACTTCGGAGATACCGTTATGATGACCCCTCTGATGCCGATGCATACCCTCGGCCACAGCTTTGTCCCGGCTCCGATTCACGCCGGAGGTCTCCGGTATCACGGAATGGCACCCACGGTCAGCCAGCTTATTCTGGACGGTCTGATTCGCCCGGAAGCCGTTCCACAACTGGAGACCTTTCAGGCCGGCATCACATTTGCCCGCACGGAAGGATTCATCAGCGCTCCGGAAACAAACCATGCCATCGCCATGTTGATCCGTGAAGCAATCAAAGCCAGGGAAGAAGGGAAGAAAAAAACGATCCTCATGAACTGGAGCGGACATGGATTGGTCGATATGGCCGCTTATGAAGCGTACATGAGAGGAAAACTGTCGGACCATGCTCTGCCTGAGGATGAAATTCACCGGGCCCTCAATGACATTGCAGTTCTTCCGAAACCAAAGCAGTATCGAGCGGGAAAGATATAAGAAGACACATTATCATTTAATTATACGCCGGAGATCGACTTTGTCGGCCTCCGGCGTCATTTATGGCAAACATCTATGAAGAATCCGATCACCCCGCCCGAAGACAGCCATCAAATCCGGTGCCGAAAACTGGGGCATCAAATTTCGTTTTCATATTGCCGGATCGAAAATTTGAATATACCCTGTAGCAAGATCCTGGAATGCTGGGCCGATCACTTCAACGCCGCCGAATATCTCAAATTCGAATTGACCCCGGACGAATGGGAAAAGGCCTTTGAAACAGCCCCAAAACCCAAAATATCCACCCTGCTCGATCTGATCGAACATGCCAAAAAAGTAAAGGAAAACGCATCCCGATGAAAGAGGAGTTTCTGCTGGGGAACGGAGCGATTGCTCTTGGCCTGCTGGAAGGAGGCTGCCATGTTGTAACCTCTTATCCTGGAACCCCGAGTTCCGAAATCTTGCCTGAAGTCATCAGGCTTGGAAAATCCGAACACCTCAATACTTATGCCGAATGGTCGACCAATGAAAAAGTCGCGCTCGATAATGCGTATGCCGCCGCCATTGCCGGTAAAAAAGCAGCCTGCTGCATGAAACAGGTCGGCCTTAATGTCGCTGCCGATTCCCTGATGAGCTCCGCCTATCTGGGGACGACCGGAGCCCTGGTTATCATCTCCTGCGATGATCCCGGCCTCCATTCCTCCCAAACTGAGCAGGATACCCGGCTTATGGCCAGGCTCGCCAAAGTTCCGGTCCTGGACCCGAGCACCCCGCAGGAGGCCCGTCAAATGGCAAAGGCCGCCCTTGAGCTTTCCCGGGAATTCAAAATTCCGGTCATATTGCGCCCCGGTATCCGGATATGCCATGCAAGACAGAATTTTTCGTGGGAGACCCTTAAAGATGGGGATGGGAAAGCCTCTTTTGTTAAAAACCCCTCCCGATGGGCTGCAACGCCTCGATTCCGGATGTCTCTCCATGGAGAATTGAATCAGAAACTGAAAGCCATATCCAAAAGATTTGACCGCCTGAAACCTTTCAACGAGCATACCCTTGGAAACAAAATGCGATATCCTTTCGGAATCATCTCCGGAGGTGTACCCTATTCCATTGTGCGTGATCTGTTTATCGAGACAGGCCGAACCGATATTCCCATTTTGAAACTCAACGCTCCGTATCCATTTCCCGAAAAGTTGGCAGCAGAGTTCATGAGAGCCTGCAAAAAAGTCCTGGTCCTGGAAGAAACCGATTCGGTGATCGAATATTTCCTGCAAGATCGGAAAAAAGTAATGGGACGGTTGTCCGGACACATCCCCTCTGAAGGTGAACTGGTCCCACAGGTCATTGTCCGGGCCCTGAACTCCATCCTTCAGAATCTGGATATGGAAACGATCCCCATTCAGGAATATCCTGAAATTGAGAATCTAACACAGCGGCTCAATCTTCCGGTCCGGAAGCCCACTCTGTGCCCCGGATGTCCCCACCGTGCTTCTTTCTATGCCATCCGAAAAACCAATCCCAAGGCGATCTTTACTTCGGATATCGGCTGTTATACTCTGGGGTTGAATCTTGGAGGTGTGGATACCTGCCTGGATATGGGAGCGGGAATCACAATGGCCTCAGGATTCTATCATGCTTTTTATCAGGACAAAGTGGAGCAACCTATTGTCGCCACCATGGGGGACTCTACCTTTTTCCATTCCGGAACCCCGGGGTTGATCAACGCCGTATATAACAACGCCCGGTTTATTCTGGTGCTCCTCGATAATCAGATTACGGCGATGACCGGTATGCAGCCCACCCCGGGGCTGGGGATCCGTGCGGATGGAAGCCCTGGAAAAATCGTCTCCCTTGAAAAAGTCGTAGCCGGATGCGGCGTAGAGTTTCTTGAAATCGTAGATCCCTATGACATCCCGGCCATGATTACACTTCTCAAAAGAGCCAAAGAGTATGTTACCTCACCTGAAGGCGGCGTCGCAGTGATTATCGCACGCCATCCCTGCGTCATCGCCGATCGAAAAAACGCAATCCCCGAATCCAGACCCGTAACCATTACTGAAGACTGTGATGGATGCAATTTCTGTCATGAGCGGTTTGAATGTCCGGGCCTGGTCAAGGATGACACCGCCGGCCGGACCTTTGTCAACAAATCCATCTGCGCCGACTGCGGAATTTGCCCCCAGATTTGCCCCAAAGGAGCGATTATCGGAAGATAAAGGAGAGACACAAGAAGCATGAGACCTTTGAATTTTATCTTAAGCGGGCTTGGAGGACAGGGAATTCTTTTCATGACAAAGGCTCTGGCCCAGACCGCACTCCGGAAAGGATTTCCGGTGATCTGTGCGGAAACCCACGGCATGTCCCAGAGGGGAGGTTCTGTCATCTCTCATCTCCGAATCGGGGATGTTCAAAGCAGTCTGGTCAGAAATGGAACCGGACATTTTCTCATCTCCCTTGATGAGACTGAAGCCTACCGGAACCTGCGCTTCCTCGACCGGAACAGCAGAATTTATGTCAATGCGCATGAAAGGAATTTTCCCAATCCGGAATCAAAACCGATTTTAGAAGAAATGGATATTGTTTCAAGGTCTTTGCCCGCAGGGAAAATCGCTCTTGAAATGAAGGCACCGTTGACCGCCAACCTTGCACTCCTGGGTTTTTTCTCCGCTTATGATGACGGGCCTTTTACCGCTCCTGAAATCCGCGAAACCATCCATCGATTAAGCCCGGAGCGGTTTCGCGAAATCAACCTCAACGTTTTCGATGCATGCCTCCAGGAGGGAATTCAACGGCATTCGAATTGATGAATCGATCCGGTTCTTATTTTATTTCACCGATTTTCTGCATTACCGGGTTGTGGAATCCGGGAGATGTAGTATCTTCCCGTCAGTATTCAGGTTATATCATTTATGAAAGTCCTTTGAATCATCATGCTGATGACTGAAAAAAAGAAGACCCTCCACCTGACATCGGACCTGGTCGGCGGATTTGCCGCCATGCTTGTCACTTTCCCTTCGGCAATCGCCTATGGGCTTATCGTGTTTTCTCCGCTAGGTCCTCAATATGCCTCCCAAGGCGCCCTTATGGGAATATTGGGGACAATAGCCCTCGGGCTGGTCGCACCTCTTTTGGGAGGAACCCCCCGGTTGATTACTTCACCGTGCGCACCGGCTGCCGCGGTTCTTGCCGCATTTATAACAGAGCTGTTAAAACTTGAGTCCCTGCAGTTCTCGTTGATACCGCTTTACATTGCCATCATAACATTGATCGCAGGAATCATGGAGCTTTTACTTTCCATTTTCAAAAGCGGCCGGTTCATTAAATATATTCCCTACCCGGTAATATCCGGATATCTCAGCGGAGTCGGGCTTTTGATCATATTCAATCAGATCCCGAAATTTCTTGGAATTCCCAAAGGGGAGAGCATCTTCCTGGCGGAAAACTGGGATATCAAATCGATTTTAATCGGACTGGCCACCATTTTGACGATGATCGGCGCCACCCGATATCAGAAAAAAATACCTGCGGCGATTCTTTCTTTTTCAGGTGGAATCGCAACCTATTGGGTCCTTTCCCTCTTTTTTCCGAAGCTATCCACTCTGGAAGGGAATAAAATGGTCATCGGATCAATCGGCGCGGGGATTGATTCCTCTTTTTTTTATGGGATTGTTGTTCGATGGACCGACATCCTGAGTCTCGATTCGGATCACCTGCAAATGGCAATCTTTACCGCCGCCACTCTCGCCATTCTCCTGTCCATCGATACGCTTAAAACCTGCGTCATTGTCGACACTTTGACAAAGAGCCGACACGATTCCAACAAAGAACTGCGAGGTCAGGGTCTCGGAAACATGGCTGCTGCAGCTATTTTCGGAATGCCTGGAGCCGGAACCATGGGAGCAACGCTCATCAACATCAACAGCGGGGGAAGAACAACATTATCAGGATTCTTTGAAGGGATCTTCGCGCTGCTGGCATTTATGCTCCTCACGCCTTTCATGGCATGGGTTCCGATTCCCGTGCTCTCAGGGATTCTTATCACCGGAGCCTACCGGATTGTGGATAAACAGAGCATTAAACTTCTGAGACAAAAATCGACGATTTTCGACTTCATGGTGATCCTCTCTGTTGTCATCACTGCACTTTCCTTCAATCTGATTGCGGCATCGGGAGTCGGAATCACATTTGCAATCTTTCTTTTCTTAAGGGATCAGGTCAGAAGCTCGGTCATCACCCGAATACGATTTGGGAACCAGATTTTTTCTAAGAAAAAGAGATTGAAGGATCAGGTAAAAATACTTCTGGACCATGGAGATCAGACGGTTGTTTATGAGCTCCAGGGGTCTTTATTTTTCGGTACAACGGACCGGCTCTACTCGGAGATTGAACCCTCCATCAAGAAGTGCCGGTTTATTATTCTGGATATGAAACGGGTGATTTCCATCGATTATACGGCATCCCATCGTCTGGAGCAGATCGCCGATGAACTTTCGGAACTTCAAAAGGTTCTTATTCTGACTTCTCTGCATTCCCATGCATCAGGAAGACAGAACATTAAAACCTATCTCGAAGAAATCGGATTTTTTACCCAAAACAGAAATATCATGATTTTCGAAGAACTGGATCTGGGATTGGAGTGGGCGGAAGATGAATTGATTCAAGCCTATGGGTTAAAAGCTCAACATGAAGAAAAGCTGCTTTCGGTCCATGAGATCAGTCTGTTTTCAAATATCGAGAAGGAGCTTTTGAAGACCTTTCTTTCTTATTTGAGAGAAAAGGATTACCGAAAAGGGGAGACGATTTTCACCCGGGGACAGGAAGGGGATGAAATTTTTTTCATCCGGAAAGGGAAGGTCAGAATTCTTCTACCCCTGGATCAGGGCAGGTCTCATCTCCTTTCCATTTTCGATCAAGGGAACTTTTTCGGTGATATGTGCTTTATCGGAGAGGACGATGATGAACAATTTAAAATGAGCTTCGGCAGGTCACAAAGATCGGCAAATGCCGTGGCCGATGGAGAAGTCTCTCTATATGTTCTGAGCCGGAGTGATTTTGACCGGATGGCACGCATGGATCCGATTTTGGCCGGCCGTTTCTACAAAGCCCTTGCACAGGCGATTGCCATGCGGCTGCGACAGACAAATACGGAACTCAAGGCGCTTCAGGAAGCCTGATCTTCACAAGATTCAGGTATAAAATTGGCAAACCGTGTTTGACAGGGATTGATTTAACTGTTACCTAAAATGAGCGTTTTAAATAATGACAAGGAAGTTAAAAACAATAAATTCATATGGATATTTTAAAAAAGAGTATTTCCAGACATACCCAACAGGTATCACAATCTTTGCTTAAAGAATGTCATTATTTAAAACCCTTTGGGATTAGGTGTTATCAACAGCCGGGGTTTAAAATTTAATCATAACAAAGCGACCGTTAACCGTGATGAAGAGATCAGACTCAGATTAACCGAAAGGAGGATGCGTCATGGGAAAAGGAGACCAGAGATCAAAAAAAGGGAAAATTTTCCGGGGAACCTTCGGCAAAAGTCGGCCGAAGAAGAAATCAAAACCCCTTTCCAAGAGAGAATCATAATCTGAATTCATGCCGTCCGTCGTCCTAAAGCCGGGGCGCGAAAAATCCCTTCACAGGCTCCATCCTTGGATTTTTTCAGGTGCGATCAAATCCATTGAAGGATCTCCCCATCCCGGGGCTACAATCGAGGTGTTATCCTCACGAGGAGAATGGCTTGCTTCAGGAGCCTATTCTCCCGATTCTCAAATTCCGATCCGGATATGGACTTTTGATTCGGCTGAAGCCGTATCCCCCTCTTTTTTTTTAATGCGGATCCATCGTGCAATTGAAGCAAGGGCCCGATTAAAAATCAAAGAGCGATGCAGCGCTTTCCGCCTGATTTATGCCGAATCCGACGGCATTCCAGGGCTGATCGCCGACCAGTATGGAGAATTCCTGGTCTGTCAGTTTCTGTCGGCCGGCGTGGAATTCCAGAAGGATCTCATTGTCCGGGCGTTCAGAGAAATCCTTCCGCTAAAAGGAATCTTCGAACGCTCCGATGCGGATGTTCGCCGAAAAGAAGGGCTCCCGCTCACTACAGGTATTCTCAGTGGAGAACCACCGCCTGAGCTGATTGAAATTCATGAAGACGGAATACGATTTCTGGTCGATGTCTACAAAGGGCATAAAACCGGTTTTTACCTTGACCAGAGAGACAGCCGGTCCAAGGCAGCGGCATGGGGAAACGGATGTGATGTTCTGAATGTTTTTTCATATACCGGCGGGTTCGGTATCGGATGTCTGAAGGCCGGCGCACATCGCGTCATTCACATCGATTCCTCGAAAACCGCACTTGAACTGATTCACCGGCATGTGGAGTTAAATGATTTGAATCCGGAAAAATCGATCTGCCTGGGAGGAGATGCCTTTCAGGTTTTGCGAAAATTTCGAGACGAAAATCATCGGTTCGATCTGATTATTCTGGATCCTCCCAAATTCATCGAATCCAAAAGCCGGATTGAAAAAGGAGCCCGGGGATATAAAGACATCAACATGCTGGCGATTCAGCTGTTAAACCCCTATGGGATCCTCTTCACCTATTCCTGTTCCGGTCATATGGAGAGCGGATTGTTTCAAAAAATCGTCTCGGATGCTGCACTCGACGCCGGCCGGGAAGCCCAGGTTATTTTTCGTTTCAGTCAACCGGCCGATCATCCCGTGGCGTTGAATTTCCCCGAAAGCAGTTACCTTAAAGGACTCATGCTCCGCGTTTTTTAGTCGGCAAAAAGGAAAGAAGTCTTAATCGCTTCATTTAGGTAACGTTGAGCCGGTAGGGGTTTTTAATTTCCTCCCATTGACAAGAAATTCCTGCTCCTGTATTGAACAAGAAGACAGTTTGAATTTTTCCGAACTCTTAAAAATGAAGTCTTATTTAACTGCAGGATGCTTATGGATAACGTCACTTTTGGAATAACGATGATCATCGTGGGCATGGGTGGAACTCTATTAACGCTTGCCATGTTCAGCCTGGTGATGATGCTTTTAAAAAAAATATTTCCGATGAAAGAATCGGAAGGGAAATCACAATGACGGGTTTTCGAAGGATTTCAAATGATTAATGCAATGCTCGACGGGCTTTTAGGACTCACTTCCGGTTTGACAAACCTTCACTGGTCAAATCCGGTCATGATTCTCATCGGATCGATTCTGCTTTATCTCGGCATAAAAAAAGATATTGAACCTCTCCTCCTTGTTCCCATCGGTTTTGGTGCCATTCTGGTGAACATTCCTTCCGCGGGATTGATGGAACAGGAGGGATTTTTACGAACCATCTATGAGATGGGTATCGCTACTGAATTGTTTCCCCTTCTGATTTTTATCGGTGTGGGCGCCATGACCGATTTCGGGCCCCTTCTTGAAAATCCGAAAATTTTCCTTCTAGGAGCTGCCGGTCAATTCGGCATTTTTCTCACCATCGGGCTTGCGCTTTTTTTCGGCTTTTCGCAGCTTGACGCTGTCGCCATTGGAATTATCGGCGCCTGCGACGGTCCTACGGCCATTTATGTGACATCCAAATACGCCCCTCATCTGCTGGGAGCGGTTTCAGTGGCTGCCTATTCATACATGAGCCTGGTCCCGGTGATTCAGCCACCCATCATGAGGGCGCTGACCACTCAAAAGGAGCGTGTCATCAATATGGAGAGTCAATCCCAGCCGGCTTCCAAGACCGCTCGAATCGTTTTCCCGATTGTCGTCACCGTCGCGGGAGGTCTGATTGCGCCTAAAGGACTCCCGCTTCTCGGAACAATCATGCTGGGGAATCTGATGAAAGAGTGCGGTGCCGTGAGCCGGCTGACCAAAGCCTCCGAAAATGAAATCGCCAATGTCGTAACGCTCCTTCTCGGTATTTCAATCGGTGCGACCATGGACGGAAGGTCTTTCCTGAATTTCCAGACCCTCCTCATTCTTGCTTTCGGGTTTATTGCCATCTGTCTGGATACGGTTTGCGGTGTTCTTTTTGGAAAACTGATGTGTTTCATGTCCGGAGGAAAAATCAACCCCTTGATCGGCGCTGCCGGCATTTCAGCCTATCCCATGGCCGCTCGGGTCGTCCAACGAGAAGGGGTTAAATACAATAAATTCAATTTTCTTCTGATGCATGCGGTCGGAGCCAACACCGGCGGGCAGGTCGGATCGGTCATGGCCGCCGCCATCATGCTCTCCGTATTGCAGGGGATGGGAATTATCTAGCCGGACGGATTGCGACGTGGTTTTAATTTCCAGAACCGCAATGAGCGTTTTTCCGGGGAATCCCGAATTAAAATTCACTTGACATATATGCCCTGCCTCACTAAATAATGCGCATAGCTCAAATAGAATTTTTTAAATTCAATCGAGGAGGAACAATGAAAAAATTAGCGGTAATCGTACTGGTGCTCTTTGGAACGGTATTGCTTTCTTCTGGTATCGTTTCAGCTCAGGCAAAACCCGGCTGGCCCAAATCCGTCACCATCGGAGCAGCTCCCGTTGGCGGGACCTACTATATCTGGGCGGGCGGATTCGCCAAGCTGCTTCATGACAAAATGGGAATTCCCGGAAACGTAGAAGTCACCGGAGGCCCGGTTCACAACACCCAACTTGTTGAAGCCAAGAGTCTTGATTTCGGCATGGTAACCTCGGCTCCGGTTTATGAAGGATGGACCGGTGAAGGGTGGGCAAAAGGGAAAAAACATCAGAATGTGCGAGTGATTTTCCCCATGTATGCCACCTGGTTCCAGATGTATGCCCTGAAAAAATCCGGAATCAAATCCTTGAGCGATTTGAACGGAAAGAGCGTCGGTGTCGGCCCTGTTGGTGGAACTCCGGCAACTTACTGGCCCAAAATATTTGAAGCCAATGGAGTAAAACCCAGCCGAATCGTCAATGCCTCATCGGCAGATCTCAATTCCCAGTTGAAGGATGGAATGCTGGACGCCAACTCCCAGGCGGTTGGGCTGCCATGGGTAACCATCACTGAAATCGAAACCACCCATGAACTCAATATCATTCCGGTATCCAAAACCGAAGCTGAAAAATTCATCGGGAACTCCCCCCTCTTTGCCCCGGGTGTCATTTCCAAAGGATACTATAAAAGCAACAAGGATTACCCGGTCGAAACCGTCACCGTATGGAATTTCATGACTGTCCATAAAGATACACCAAGCGACTTTGTTTATGAGACGGTGAAAAAGACTTTTGAAAATGTGGACATCATTATCGCCTCACATCCTTCGGCAAAAGAGACAAAAGCTGAGTTCATCACCTCAAGCCCGATTCCACTTCATCCGGGAGCAGCAAAATATTATCAGGAAAAAGGAATTAAGCTTCCTGAAAAACTCCTCGCCAAATAAGAGCAGAGGCGTTATATGTGAGTAATCGCTGAAAGTGCGGGTGCCTCTATCCGGATCGGATGGACATCCGCACTTTTTTTTCGGCATTTTGCCGGTCTGATTGCCGGATATTTCAACCCGCACGTGGGAAAGAGTCAAATCCATCCGCTCCAGAAAGGAGGGAAAGATGAAAGAAGAACCTGTCGTCGATATTAAAGAAGTCGAAAAGAAGCTGGAGGAGATGAATATTAAGGATATTGAAATCTCCGGAGGACGACAGCTTAAAGGGATTGCTTCTCATGCCGTCTTCATCATCGCTTTGGCCATGAGCCTGTTCCATTTTTATGTCCTGACGATTCGAGCCATTGATCCCTGGTATTTCAGGACTCTCCACGTGGTTTTTGCAGGTGTTTTGGTTTTTGCAGTGGTCCCGGGATGGAAAAAGGCGGCTTTGGATCGGATTACTCCGGTCGATTTCCTGTTTATCCTTTTGATTATCGCACCGGCGGTTTATATCTTTATTACTTTTGATGAATGGATATTCAGAGTCGGTGTGGTTCCCAACACCCTGGATTTTTTCTTTTCAATCCTGTTCGTCATTGCCGTTATTGAAATGGCCCGGAGGACCACAGGCCTCCCGTTAACCATTCTGACCATCGGTTTTATTCTTTACGGATATTTCGGCAACTATATGCCGGGGCTGTTTTATCACAGAGGATATTCCTGGCCGAGGATGATTACTTATCTTTTCAGCCTGGATGGAATTTTAAGCCTCCCGGTTCTGGCATCCGCCCATTACATCTTTTTGTTTGTCATCTTTGGTGCTTTTGTCGAAGCTTCTGGAGCCGGTCGTTTCTTTGTGGATTTTGCCCGCTGTA
The DNA here is from genome assembly GCA_040753295.1 of Thermodesulfobacteriota bacterium. GTDB lineage: Bacteria > Desulfobacterota > Desulfobacteria > Desulfobacterales > UBA2156 > RBG-13-49-15. The sequence goes on from JBFMEI010000003.1 coordinate 23,160, forward strand.
TCGCCGGCCGATACCGGGGAGGTCCGGCCAAAGTTTCCATTCTCTCCAGTGCGCTTATCGGGACCGCCTCCGGTTCTTCAGTCGCCAACGTCGTCGTGGACGGTGTCTTTAACATTCCATTGATGAAAGCCAGCGGATTCAGGCCCAAGACCGCTGGAGCGGTTGAGGCCATGAACTCAACCGGAGGGCAGATTGTCCCCCCGGTCATGGGTGCCGGCGCCTTTCTGATGGCGGAAATCCTTGCGGTTCCCTATTCGAATGTTGCGTTGGCTGCCGTTATTCCGGCTCTTTTGTATTACTTTGCCGCCTACTTCATGATCGATTTTTATTCGGCATCAAAAGGACTTAAAGGGGTCAGCCGTGAAGATCTCCCGGATTTTGGGAAGATCATGAAAGAAAAAGGGTATCTGCTGATACCGATCGTTGTCCTGCTCTTTTCCCTCATGGTTCTGATGTATTCTCCCTACCGGAGCGCTCTTTACGGAATCATCTCTCTTGTCATTGTGAGCTGGTTCCGGTCGGCGACCCGCATGGGATTAAAGCAGATCATCATCACGCTCTCTAAAGGCGCTCGCGGATCCATTGAAATTGCGGCAACGTGCGCTGCAGCCGGTATTATCGTCGGTGTCATGACCCAGACCGGACTGGGGATGAAGTTTGCCATGATCATCATCAATTATTCCGGCGGAAATCTGCTGCTCGCGTTGATCTTCACCATGCTCATCGCCATGGTCCTCGGGATGGGGATGCCGACCACTGCGGCTTATGCCATTTCCGCCTCTGTGCTTGCTCCGGCCTTGATTCAACTGAAGGTTCCGGCCATCGCGGCACATATGTTTATTTTTTACTTTGCGTGCCTTTCTGCATTAACCCCGCCGGTTGCCCTGGCATCCTTTGCTGCAGCAGCCATCGCCAATGCAAAGACCTGGGATGTGGGATGGGAAGGGATGAGGTTTGCCATCGCAGGCTTTATTATCCCCTATATGTTTGTATTCGGTCCGGCCATGGTCCTGGTCGGATCGGGGACTGAAATCGCGCTGGCGGCAGTTACGGGAATCATCGGCGCCATGGCGCTTGCAGCGGCGGTTCAGGGATGGTTTTTAACCAGAACCTCCATCCCGGAGCGATTCTTCCTGCTCATCGCAGCGTTTTCCTTGATCAAGCCGGGCTGGATTACCGATTTGATCGGTCTGGGGATCATGATTTCCATTTTCATGCTCCAGTTCGTTGCACGGAGAAAAACCGCAGTATCATGACCCGATCATTCGACATCTGCGTCATTCCCGGAGATGGGATCGGAATCGAGGTCGTCACCGAAGGGATCAAATGTCTGGAGGCTGTCTCAGATCTTTTCGGTGATCTCTCATTTCACTGGACGTATTTTGATTGGGGAAGTGAATATTACCTGAAAAACGGCCGGATGATGCCTGAAAACGGCCTGGATCTCCTTGCTGATTTTCAAGCCATTTACCTGGGGGCTGTGGGAGATCCCCGGGTTCCTGACGATGTCAGCCTCCATGGCCTTCTGATTCCCATCAAGATGGGTTTTGATCTCTATGTCGGACTTCGTCCTGCATATCTTTTTCCCGGGGTCAGATCCCCTTTGGCCGATATGTCAGGCGGGGATATCGATATTGTTGTTATCCGCGAAAACACAGAAGGAGAATATTCGCCGGTCGGTGGAATTTTTAACCGAAAAAATCAAACGCTTGCCCTTCAAACCGGCATCTTCACTGAAATGGGATGTGAACGGATCATACGCCATGCCTTTTCCTATGCACGCAGACAGGGTCGTAATAAAGTGACATCGATCACCAAATCAAACGCCCAGAAATTCGGCATGGTTCTCTGGGACCGCATTTTCAAAGAAGTCGCGTCGGAATTTCCTGACATCCGATGCGATTCAAAACTCGTTGACGCCGCCTGCATGGAGGTGGTTCGAAATCCCAAAAGCTATGATGTTATTGTCGCATCCAATCTTTTTGCAGACATCCTCTCCGACCTGACGGCTGGAGTCGTAGGAGGACTCGGCCTGGCCCCAGGAGCCAGTTTTCACCCGGACAAATCGAATGTTCCCGGCTTATTCGATCCGGTCCATGGATCGGCGCCGGATATCGTGGGAAAAGGGCTTGCCAATCCGGTGGCCGCGATATTGACAGGAAAAATGATGCTCGATTTTCTTGGCCAGGAAGAAGCGGCTGAGGCCCTGTTCGAATCCGTTTATCAAAATTTAAAAGAGGGCCTGATCAGAACTCCTGACCTTGGAGGCCGCAGCAAAACCCATGAGGTCGGGACTTCGATTGCTTCAAAGATTCGGGGAAGCTCCTGAGCCGGTCCCTTCAACGGCATTGACGCCAGGCCGGCCTTCCTTTTTTATCCCTTATTCGTTCCTAAATTGAGATCGTTCTTAAACGAAGTGAGAGGTTCTTCGATGAGATCTCTTTCCCGAAATCGTGTGGGTCTTAAGGGGTGAATATCAATCGTCTCGGAGCGTCCCCGGACGATCAACTCGGCTGTCACCTTTCCGGCGGCCGGGGTGTGTTGAAATCCATGACCGCTAAACCCTGTGCACACCACGAATCCGGTCAGTTCCGGATAAGTACCGATGACTGCATGACGATCCGGACTTAAGGCGT
>JBFMEI010000004.1:0-21117 GCA_040753295.1 Thermodesulfobacteriota bacterium
ACCCATCCCATTCTCCAAAAGGATCAGACCTGATCTTCCCCGTGATCGATCTCCCACTCAATCCCTTTTGCGCTCGCTCTTACGGTCTGGAAGATCGATTTGAAAACCTCATTGAAATTGGTCGGAGATACCCGTCCCACCTCGATAAACTTCACAACGATTTCCTTGGCTGTTCGAAGGATTTGCTCATCCACCGACTCACCCATGCTCCCGCCTCCTGTTTTGAGTCCGTCTTTCTGAGGATTTCACCCAATAGAGTTGGTATCAGAACCCCGAGTGCGGGTCAAGAATGAGAAATAAACGAGGATCAGGACAGGTTTGACATCACGGAAAAAATCAACTAAGGAGAACAGGAGAAAATATGGAATCACCGGAGCAGCGCATTATGGGAGGACCGGGTGAAGCACAACGACAAAGAGTTGAATTACAACATTAAAAAGCCGGATACGGTAAGGACGGACATCCTTGAGGTCATCGAGTATGCCTATCCCGGCAAGCCGATCGAAGTGACCATCGAACATCTGGAGTATACGTCTGTCTGCCCCATGACCGGGCTTCCGGATTTCGGCCGGATAGCGATCCGGTACACTCCCAATCTTAACCTCATAGAACTTAAATCGCTTAAATTTTACCTGCTCCAATACCGGGATGTCGGCATTTTTTATGAACATGTCGTCAATCGGATTTTAGAGAATCTGACAACCCTTCTTAAACCCAAATTCATGGAAGTCTCCGGAGAATTCACCTCCAGAGGAGGCTTGACCACAAAGGTCCGTGCATTTTATGAAGAAAAAGAGAGCTGGTAATCCTAAAGCAGATTCTCCCGTCATTGTTTCAGTCATGATGGGGATTTTGCTTATTCTTGCCGGATGTTCGTCATTTCAAAAAACAACTCAAAAAATCGGGCAGGATTTATCCGGAAGCGGAAATTTAAAAAAACGTCTTGTATGCCTCCCTTTTGAAAACAGAACCGGTTTTGAAAAAGAGAGGCCTCAAGGCTTGTTTCTGCAGAACCTCACGGACCAGCTTCAGAACAAATGCCCTGCTCTCACCCTTGAACCCTCAGAAAAGGGATTCAAATACTCGGATTTTGCGCTTCCGCCTCCTTCAGCATCCGGAAAGATCGACATGCTGATGCTCTCCGATGCCTTCAGACAAAAGGGGATTAACGTTTTACTCATGGGGAGCATTCTGGATATCAGTGCCGGTGTTGAAAAGCGCGGTCTCCTATGGTTTAAAGAAGACCGCTATATTTTTAAGGCTCATATCGAAATCATGCTTATCGATACCCAGACCGGAACCCGGATTTCAGATGAAGACTTTTTCTATGAAGCCGAGGTTGATGAAAAAGAGTTCAATATAATCCGTTCCGGGAAAGGTGCCGATTCAGCACATCTCAAACCCGCGCTTTTGGCCATGAGCCAGGAGGCGGTAAAAATTGTTTGTCAAGCCCTTGACGCCCTCCCCTGGTTCTGCACGGTCGAAGCGGTCCAGAAAAACAAGGTGATCCTCTCCTGCGGAAAAAAATCCGGGCTCAGAGAAGGGATTTTTCTGAATGTTTATGAAAAAGGAAATGCGGTGGCCGGATTCTCAGGTCAGCGATATTTCCTCAAAGGGAGAAAAACCGGGCGGATCAAAGTCACGGATGTTTCAGGAGATCAGGCTGAAGCGATATCGACCTCAGACAGTCCGATCGCTGTCGGAGATATTGTCAGTAATTAGCGGTCCGGGCGATCTCTTTTTTTTCATGACTTTGCCGAAAAAAACGGATCTGCTCAATCGCTTCGATTTCAGATGAAACCTCCTTGATCTTCTCCTTGAAGCGGCTTCCGTATTCCACCCCTTTCACGAACCAGGCCAGACGGCTGCGCATCATCCGGCATGCCTGTTTTTCGCCCAGATATAACACAGAGGTTCTCACATACCGTTCCATCACCTCGTATCGTTCTGCAGGATCCACGGCAACTTGTTTTTCGTTTCTCATTGATGCGCGGATCTGTGAAAAAATCCACGGATTTCCGATCGCACCCCTTCCGATCATCACCCCATCACACTCTGTTTCCTTGATCATCCTCAGGGCGTCTTCGGCTGAAAAGATATCTCCGTTCCCGATCACCGGAATTGAAAGACTCGATTTCAATTTACGGATGATCGACCAGTCAGCCGCCCCCTGAAACCCCTGGGTCGCGGTTCGAGGGTGAACCACGACCGCATCAATTCCGCATCCCTGAGCGATCCGGGCGATACGAAGGGCATCGGTGCCGCTTTTATCCCATCCGGAACGTATTTTAATGGTGACCGGGATCCGAACCGCTTTTCGAACCGCCTTGAGAAGTGCTTCCGCGCTGTTGGGTTCCCGCATCAACGCTGCACCGGCACCGGTTTTGATGACTTTTTTCACCGAACATCCGAAGTTGATGTCCAGGATATCCGCATCGGAATCCTCTACGACTTGAGCGGCCCGGGCCATGATCTCCGGATCGGATCCGAAAATCTGAACTGAAAGTGGCTTTTCTTCGCGGGCACTCTTGAGAAGGAACTGCGTTTTTTTCATGTTTCGGACAAGCCCTTGGGCGCTGATCATCTCCGAACAGACCAGGCCGCATCCTTTCTCCTTGGCCAGCAGGCGAAAGGGCAAATTTGAAATTCCGGCCAAAGGCGCCAGAATCATCTGACTCTCAAGCCGGACAGACCCGATGTTCATGCCCGTCCCGATTGCGTTATTGTCCAAATGCCTGCCTGAAGTCCGCGATGAGGTCTTCGACGTGCTCAATCCCCACCGACAGCCGGAGCAAAGCATCCGAAATCCCCACGCGTCTGCGCTCTTCGGAAGACATTTTTGAATGTGATGTTGCTGCAGGAGAGCAAATGGTCGTATCCACCCCTCCAAGGCTGACAGCAGGCTTTATCAGGCTGAGCCGGTTGATAAGGCCCGATGCGCTGATCTTCGCTTCATCAGGTTCAAAGGAGAGCATCGCTCCGAATCCATTCATCTGGTTTTTGGCGATGGAGTGCCCCATGAAATTCAAAAGCCCCGGATAATTGACCTTCAGGACGGATGGATGGGCGCTTAAATATCCGGCCAGTCTCGCCGCGTTTTCCGTCTGCCGCTCAACCCGAATCGCCAGGGTTTTCAGACTGCGTTCCAGTTGATAACAGGTCATGGCGTTCAAACTCCCCCCGAGATTTTTGGCCAGATTCCGGATCGAGGCGCTCTTTTCTTTATCCGAAACCGCGATGCCGCAGCAGATGTCGCTGTGCCCTCCCAGATATTTGGTTCCACTGTGAACCACGACATCAATCCCCATCCGGATCGGATTCTGATTCATGGGAGATGCAAAGGTGTTGTCAATAATCGAGACCAGTCCATGCGCTTTGGCAATCCGGCTCACCTGCCGGATATCGATCACGTTGAGAAGCGGGTTGGTAGGGCTTTCAATCACAATAACCCTGGAATTCTTTTTTATGGCTCTCTCAATATCGGCAGCGTCGGTTTTCGTAAAGGAATATTCAATTCCAAGGCGATGAAATTCCCGGGATGCAAATGCATGCGATCCTCCGTAAAGATCATCCAGCATGATCACATGGTCTCCGGCTCCGGCAAAAGAGAGGATCGCCGTGCTGATGGCCGCCATTCCCGAGCTGAACACTACACCGTCTTCCGCTCCTTCGAGAGCACACATCTTCTGAAGCACGGCCGTCTGATTCGGCGTATTGAAATACCGCGGATAAAGAGTCTCCTCACGATCCGGATATTCAAAAGCACTGGACGTATAAATGGGAGTATTGATACCCCGGGTTACTTCATCGCGGATGGTTCCGCTGTGGACACACTGGGTTTCTTTTCTCATGCAGCGCCCCTTTCCTTGGGTATATAATGATTCGAAATATGATCTGACGGATTGGCATAGCAGTAAAGACACTCATTCAAGCATGGGTGGCTTCGGTAGGAACCGACGTCCGTTGAAATGAAACAGCCGCAACCTTTTTCTTTTCTCTGTCCCGGATCTGCTTTTAATGACGGATTCCCCCCGAAACGGGTTACTAAAAGCGGTGTGGGGATACAGGAACTCGGAAGTATCCGGGAATCTCCAGGGAGCGCTTTGAAAAGCTCCTTCTCGCAGCAGATTGAAAGAGAGATCCCCCTGTATGCCAGGCTTTTTTCCATTTCAAGAAGGATTTCCAGCTGATGCTCGAATGATTCCTCAACAAATGAAAATCCTTCAAGGTCCGGATGGTTGATCCGGCGCCGCACTTTGTTGTACTGATCCATGAAACTGGTAATACAGGTTAAAATGCCGGCATCTCCCGCCCGATCCGCAATCAGCGGAAAATCGTTCAGGTTGTTTTTAATCGGACCGTTTCCAACTCGAAAAAAGCAGATCGGATCGAATCTCCAGTAGATATTTCCGGACCCGAATCTCAGACTCAGTTCATCGAGCTGATTCAGTCTCGATTCAAGGGAGGGGATCCCGGGTTCCAGTAATATCTGCCGGGAATTGAGTGTAAAATTAAAAAATAGAGAGTACCCCATTTTCATAAGCCGTTCCCCATAAGAGCCCTTAAGAAACGGCCCGTAATTTTTAGACCAGAATACGATGGAATGAACCCGGTCGGGCCGGACATCAACGATGGTCATTTTCCGGTTATAAGGATTGACGATCTCAACCGATCCATGCTCCAGCCGGGCTGTAAACCAGTCCATATAAAATGCAGGGATATCCGTTCTTCGGGAAGCGGAAAGAACAATGCGAGACTCTTCTTTCCTCATTTCTTTTTTGCCGGATCTTTAAAGTCAATCACTTTTGCAGGAATAGACGCCCTGTTCTGAAAAGCTCCTTTTTCTTTGATTTCGGAAAACTTTGCTTCTTCAGGACAAGTCATCTTCTCAAGGCGCATCCGGTTTCCACCCATGGTGAATTCCGCACCATTGAGATATTCTTGCTTCAAAATCCATGTAATGCACTGCAAAGGGATCTGAAGGATAAACAGTTTTATTTTGTACCAGCCCCTTTTGTCATCAGGTTCGATCTCTTCGATTCTGGCAAATGAAATCGGCTTTTCTTGAAAAAAGATCAATACAATATCTCCGACCCGGGTCATCTTTTCTGATTCCTTTCAGATCAATATTCGTTTTCAGAGACAGTCCCTCAAAATCGTTTTTCAAGCCATTTAATCTGATTATTTCTCCCGGTTCAAGACGATTGGGAACATTCGCGATTGATCAAATTATTTCACAACACTCTCCTTCTGTAAAGAACCTCAATAAATACTTTGATTATTTTTATATTCTATTTTAACCTAAAATGAGCGCTTTACTTGTTTCTAATTTCTATTCCCAACTCAATTATTATCCATCATCGGCCAACAGGGGAAAATGAATGAATGTCACGATGATTATCACGACCGTTCTTTTAGGCTTTGGAGCAGTCATCATGGGGGTGAACCTCGTCAAGGCCAAAACCATCCTTCCCATGATCGATCTTTTTTACATCAAAAAATACCGATTGCTGAAACGGCATTTTCTCTTTCAGTTGATTTTGATCTTTTTTTTTCTCTTTGCCTATTTAACGGTTTTTTTCTTCATGTTCAAAACTCCGGATATGAGCGGCGGGATTTTCATGGGATCTGTCTTTTTTGTCGGATCAATTTTTATCTTTTTAATCACAGAGCTTCAGCGTGAACTGCTTGAAGAAATCCATCAAAGCTTTATCGAAGTTAAAGACGCCGGCGCGAGACTGAAAGCACAGCAGGAAACCCTGGTAAATACAAATAAGGAGCTTCAGATCGAGATGCAGGCGCGCCTGCAAATCGAAGCAAAGCTTCAGGCAAGCCACCGCGAACTGGAGAAGAGAATCGAAGAGCGTACGGCCTCCCTCTCCCTGGCGAACCGGGAACTGCAGGAGGAGATTCAAAAACGGCAACAAGCCGCCGAAGCCCTGTACGAAAGCGAAGAACAGTATCGTGCCTTTATCAACAACCTTCCGATCGGCATCTACCGGAACACTCCGGGTCCGAAAGGCCGATTCACCATGGCAAACCCCGCCCTCGCCAGAATGCACGGATTCGATTCCGTTGATTCTTTCCTTAAAACAAGTGTGGCAGACCTTTATTATGACCCATCCCACCGAAGCCGTGTCTCTGAAAAAATAAAGATGCAGGGATTTCTTAATGCCGAAGAGATCCGCCTTAAACGAAAAGACGGTTCACCGTTCTGGGGAGCCGTAACGGCCAGAGCAGTTATGGATGATTCGAGGGATATCGTCTATTTCGACGGCATTGTCGAAGATATCACCTCGAGAAAACATGCCGAACAGGCGTTGAAAAAGGCGATGGGTGAAGTCGAAAAAATGAATCGCGACCTGTTGACGATGAATGCCCAGCTCCAGGAAGCGATTCATAAGGCCAATAAGATGACGGAAGCCGCCGAAGCCGCATCCCTGGCCAAATCTCAGTTCCTGGCCAACATGAGTCATGAAATCCGAACGCCTCTTAATGCGGTTATCGGATATACTGAGATGCTTCTGGATACCCCTCTGGACCTTGTTCAGGCGGATTTCACCCAGACCGCAAAGAAGGGTGGAGAAGCCCTGTTATCCCTGATCAACGACATCCTCGATTTTTCAAAAATCGAAGCCGGAGAGCTGACCATGGAGTTCATCGACTTTGATCCGGAACTCCTGGCCTATGATGTTTGTGAATTGATACGGCCCAGAATCGGGATGAAACCGATCGAAATTCTTTGCCGGCTCGGAGATGATATCCCTGCCCGAATTAAAGGAGATCCGGGACGATTCAGACAGGTCATTACCAATCTTATGGGAAATGCAGCGAAATTCACGGAATCCGGTGAAATCGAGCTTTCATTGACAGTTGATTCGGAATCGGAGAACCGGGTTCTTTTGCATGCTGCTCTCCGCGACACCGGAATCGGAATATCCTCTCAAATATTATCAATGATATTTGAACCCTTCCGCCAGGCGGATGAGACCATTACCCGCAAATACGGAGGATCCGGCCTCGGGTTATCGATCTCCAGAAAAATCGCCCGATTGATGGATGGAGATGTCTGGGCGGAGAGCGAGGTCGGAAAAGGAAGCGTATTTCATTTTACCGGATGGTTCGATCGTTCAAAATCCGACTCGGTGCATCGATGGGTCTCCACCTCTCTTTCCGGGAAAAAGGCCCTTATCCTCGATGATAACAAGACCAACCTGGATTTATTGAAACATATTCTGGAGTCGGCCGAAATGAATGTCATCGCAATTCTCAAACCGGAAGGGATCCCCAAACTTCTGGAGATGGAATTCCGCTCCGGAGCGCCGGTGGATATTCTGATTTCAGATATTCAAATGCCGGATAAAAGCGGGTATGATGTGGCAAGAGAAATCCGCCGCTCCAAATTCAAGGACCTATCCATGATCGCCCTTTCTTCCTTGATGGAACGAGATGCCAGAAAATGCAAAGAGGCAGGCTTCAACGGCTTTCTGAGCAAGCCCATCAAAAGAGAAAAACTTTTTCGGATGATGGAGAGAATTCTGGGAAAAAGCCGGGAAAGTTTCGAAGATATCCGTCCTTCTGAAGGAATCGTCACCCAGTATACCGTGACTGAGGAAATCAAACACTCGATTCGAATTCTTCTGGCAGAGGATAATCCGGTGAATCAGCGATTGGCAAAAACCATGCTGACCAAAGCCGGCTATCAGGTGGAGGTCGCCGATACAGGCGTTGAAGTCGTCGATAAATATACGACATCTCCACAGGATTTTGATCTGATATTCATGGATATTCAGATGCCGCAGATGGACGGATTCGCTGCAACAAAAGTGATCCGCGAAAAAGGATTCGACACGATACCCATTGTGGCAATGACCGCACATGCGATGACCGGTGACCGGGAGCGCTGTCTTCAGGCAGGAATGAATGATTATATTTCAAAACCGATCCGGCGGGAAGCCGTATTATCCATCCTAAAGAAATGGATCTTTTAAATCAGATCAATGAATGAATTTAAATTCATCTATTTTTTATTCTTTTCCTCGATCAAATCATCGGTTTAATATTCACATATTTTCTATGTTAATATTTAACCTATTGATAATTTGAAGATATTGTTTAAATAAACTGATTATTTTTTTCCTTGACATCATATTTTTTGTCAACTATATGAATGAATATTCATTCATTTTTTAACCCGTTAAATGCTGATTATGGATCAGGTCATACTTCAGGAGGTCAAAATCATGAGAAAAATCAGGCAGATCGCAGTTATTGGCTCCGGAATTATGGGAGGGGGAATCGCTGCACTTTTTGCAGGTGCAGGGGTTAAGACCCTGCTCATGGATATTCTTTCTCCGGATTTGAAAGAATCCGAAAAAAACGATTTAAAGATGAGAAACCGGATCGCTGAAGGAGGACTCCAAAGTGCTCTCAAGTCCAAACCGCCTGTTTTTATGACCCCAAAGGATGCAGAGCGGATTACAATCGGGAACCTCGAAGATGATTTTCATAAACTCTCCTCCTGCGACTGGATCATCGAAGCGGTTGTTGAAAACCTGAAGATCAAGCGCGAACTTTTTAAAAAGATCGATTCGGTTAAAAAAGCAGGGGCGATCCTTTCTTCAAACACGTCGGGGATTCCCCTTCATGCCATGTCCGAAGGGCTTTCCCGGGAATTCAGAGAGCACTTTCTTGGAACCCACTTTTTTAACCCGGTCCGATATATGAAGCTTCTGGAGATTATCCCGGGAAAGGAAACACTTCCTGAAATCCTTGACTTTGTCGCCCATTATGGCGAGCGGGTTCTTGGAAAAGGGGTGGTATGGGCAAAGGATACTCCCAATTTTGTGGGAAACCGGATCGGCGTTCAGGGAATGCTGAAGGCCATCAACCTCATGTTGGAAGAAGGGCTTAATATCGAACAGGTCGACGCCCTCTTCGGCCCGGTATTGGGAAGGCCCAAAACCGCGCTTTTTGCTCTATGTGATCTTGTTGGGATCGATACCCTCGGACATATTGCCCAAAACACTTACAATCTTATTCCTCATGATGAAGAACGGGAAAGCTTTACTCTCCCCAAATTCGTTTACGACATGATCGGTCAAAAACGACTCGGGAAAAAAACAAAAAACGGTTTTTACAAAACCGAATATACCTCGGACGGCAAGAAACATTTAAAAGTCATCAATCCCAAAACTCTTGAATATGAAGATTCCCTGAAGCCGGATTTCCCCTGCCTAGAACAGGCGAAAAAGGCTAAAACACTTCCCGAAAAAATGAAGGCGATCCTTTACGGTAATGACAACGGGGCCCGATTCGCATGGAAACTCACCGCCAACGGATTTATTTACGCCGCCAACCGGATCCCTGAAATTGCAGGAAGCATTCTCGAAATCGACAATGCCATGAAATGGGGATTCAATTTTGAAATGGGGCCTTTTGAACAGTGGGACGCCATCGGCCTTGAAGCTTCGGTCAAAAAAATGGAGGCGGACGGCCTTCCGGTTCCGGAAAAAATCAAACAGATGCTGGCTGATGGAAAGACGGTGTTCTACAAATTCCATGACGGCCGATCCTGGTTCTATGATTTCTCCGCCGCCGATTACCGGCCGGTTCCCGAAAGTCCTTATGCCGTTTCATTAAAGCGACTGAAAGAAAGCAGCCGGATTGTGGAATCCCTTCCCTCAGCATCTCTTATCGACCTGGGTGACGGCGTCTACTGTCTTGAATTTCATACAAAAATGAATGCCATTAATGATCAGATCATCAGCCTTTTGGATAAAAGCATTGATTACGTGGATCAAAACGGTGTGGGCCTGGTGATCGGAAACCAGGCCGGCGGCATGCCCGGTGCCTTCTCGGCCGGAGCGGACTTAATGCTCATGGCCGGCCTGGCCATGGAGCGGAAATTCAGAATCATCGAACAGGTCGTCAAGCAGTTTCAGTATGTGCTGGTCAAAGCCAGATACTCCCCGTTTCCGGTCGTAGCTGCACCTTTCGGATTGACCCTCGGCGGAGGGTGTGAAGTCTGTCTGAGTGCGGATCGGATCATCGCTCATTCCGATCTGTATATGGGACTGGTGGAAATCGGGGTCGGGCTTCTTCCAGCCGGCGGGGGTTGTCTTAATTTGTGGAGAAAGATGATCGAATCGATTCCTGACTCGGTCTCCGGTCTTGATCTGGCAAGGTTTTTCCTCCCGGTCTTTACGGCCATTGCAACGGCAAAAGTCTCAACATCAGCTGCAGACGCCCGCCAGATCGGTTTTCTGGGCCCCCTTGATCGAATCCTCTTCAATCGGGATCATCTCATTATGGAAGCCAAAAAAGAGGTCCTTAGAATGGCCGAAGCCGGATATGCCCCGCCGGTCAAGAAAAAAGTCAAAGTGATGGGTGAAACCGCCCAGGGGATGGCCAATGCGGAAATCTTTAATCTGCAAAGCGGAAACTTCATCACCGAATATGATGCTTACCTGGCAAAAAAGATTGCGTATGTCATCAGTGGAGGCGATGTCCGGGATGGAAGCGAGATCGACGAGGATATTCTCCTGACTCTTGAACGGGAAACCTTTGTTGATTTATGGCTTAAACCCAAGACCCATGCCAGAGTCGAGCACATGTTAAAAACCGGTAAACCTTTAAGAAATTAATCTATATGCCGATTCTAAGGAGGAATATCCTATGAAAGACGCCTATATTGTTACATCCATCCGAACTCCCGGCTGCAAGAGGCTAAGAGGAGCACTTCAAGATACCCGGCCGGAAGATCTTCTCACATTTATGCTCAACACCGTCATCGAACGGACACCGAATGTCGAAAAAAAGGATGTCGACGATATCATGATCGGATGTGCGTTTCCCGAGGCGGAACAGGGTCTGAACCTCGGACGGGTGGTCTCCCTGATGGCGGGCTTTCCCGTGGAAGTCACCGGAGCCACAATCAACCGGTTCTGCTCTTCAGGAATTGAGGCCATCGCTCTTGCAGCCATGAGAATCATGTGCGGATGGTCGGATATCACCATCGGCGGCGGAATCGAATCCATGTCGTATGTTCCTATTCTTGGAAATATGCCGAGACCTCATCCGGATTTCACAAAGACCCATCCGGATACCTATATTTCCATGGGACTCACGGCTGAAAATGTTGCAAAGCGATATAACGTAAGCCGTCAGGATCAGGATGAATTCGCCTTTCATTCCCACATGAAAGCCAGCGACGCCAGAAAGAACAACCGATTTACGGAAATCGTCCCGACCCCGGCCTTTCGCCGCATCCTAAAAGAAAACGGGACGTATAAGAAAGAGACGTTTATCATCGACCATGATGACGGCATCCGTTCCGACACCACGATGGAAGGGCTTTCCAAACTCAAACCGGTCTTCCAGACCCACGGTACGGTCACCGCTGGAAACTCATCCCAGATGACGGACGGAGCAGCGGTTTCCCTCCTCATGAGTGGAGAAAAAGTCAAAGCATTCGGTCTTAATCCCATCGCCAAACTCAAAGGATACGCTGTCGCCGGATGCCGCCCGGATGAGATGGGAGTCGGTCCGGTCTATGCAGTCCCCAAGCTTTTGAAACAGACCGGAATGGATTTGAAAAACGTGGGCCTTTTTGAAATCAATGAAGCTTTTGCATCCCAGGCTCTATACTCTATCCGAACTCTGGAGATCGACCCGGCCAGGGTCAACATCAACGGAGGAGCCATTGCCCTCGGACATCCTCTGGGGTGCACCGGAGCAAAACTCTGTTCAACCCTTCTTGCCAATATGAGGGCAAAAGGCGTTAAATATGGAATCGAAAGCATGTGCATCGGAGGAGGAATGGGAGCTGCAGCACTTTTTGAACTTTGCGAATGATCCGATACTCTACCAGATCAATCCCGGGAAGAGCCCCTTTCCCGGGATTTTATTTTTAAGACAATCTCCTGATCCGACAATATCCGGCCAAGCTGAAGAGCGGAAATACGTATGCCTTGCTGAAACAGTTGTTCTCCTAATTCTTTCCTGACAAGATTAAACAGTTTTACGGTTACATCCACGGATTCATTCGATTCAAGCTTTCTCCCCATCTGCTCTGATATTCCGGACCGCATGGATGCATAATGCCCTCCCCGGCGGAGGGTTGACCCCACCAGCCCCGGCATGGCTGCCGAAAGGGCGACGACAGATCCGTTTTGGATATAGGTATGGTCCAGATCATCCACCGGCTTTCCGCTCAGGAAAACCGTCTGGATACGGCTCTCCAGATACTCATTCTCCACACCAAGCCGGTTGACGAGAAAATCTCTGACGCTCTCACCGATGCGCCCGTTTACCAGAATCCCCTGCTCCAGGAGCTGGAAAAAAAGGATCGTCCGATGGGTTTCAATAGTCACTTCCATTTTTGATTTCCTGACACGGCTACGGAATAAATAAACCGGGGAAGCCCGGTATCAGGCTTCCCCGATTGTATTCTTTTCAAATCCGGCTACCAGTTAAAAAGCGAATCGAGTTCCTCTCCTTTGACCTGGAAAGTGACGTTATGGGGAGGAAGTTTTTCCTGCATGAAATATTCCGGAAGACGATCATGCTTGGAGGTAAAGCCGGCGGCGGCATTAAAATTCCGTTCATTTTTCAAAACCGATTTGCCCAGTGCAACAACATCGTCTGCCGTCAAGCGCAACCCGTAAAAGGCATTCAGCATATCGATCAATGCCTGAAAGGTTTCCGGCTGATCCAGCATGGGGAAGGCGACAAATACACACATTCCTGTGGAATCGAGTGCCGCCGTGGCGATCTGGAGGTTTCTGGAAAGTTCAACCTGCCCTTCCGGTTTTAAAGGATTGACGCTTCCACCCACGCCCAGAATATTCGTTGCCACTGCGTATCCGGCGGTATGATCGGCGCCCATGGTGCTGGTGGCATAAGTAACACCGATCCCCTGGACGGCTCTTGGATCATACGCAGGCATGGACTGTCCTTTGACCACCGGAACCCGCTCCACGCCGAAAACTTTTCCGGTGACCGCGGCTCCGCCTCCAAGAATCCGGCCGAGATCGGTCCCTTTTCCGACCTCCTTGACAAGCCGGATAGCCGCCTGGGCATCCCCGAATTTGGCGAGCCCGGCTTCCATGGCAACCGCAATGGTGGCACCCATTTCAATGGTATCCAATCCATAGTCATCGTCCATACGGTCTATGGCGGCAATGGCATCCAGATCATCGATCCCGCAGTTCCCGCCATGCGCCCATACGGTCTCATACTCCACCTGCTTGGTAACATATTTCCCGTCTTTATCGTAAAAGGTTCCTGAACACCGGATGATACACCCCCGATGGCAGCCATGGGTGGCAGATCCTTCCCCGCCCCGGGCATTCTCGAGTTCTGCCTGTGTTTCTCCGGAAATTTTGGAAGCCCCTTCAAAACGCCCCGAGCTGAAATTTCTGGTGGGATATCCGCCGGCTTCATTGATGACATTCGTCAGGACATTGGTTCCATATGCCGGAAGTCCCTGCCCTGAAACCGGATGCTTCTTCAACCCTGCGACCCAGGCCTGATTGGCTTCCTTAAACCGCTTCGGATCTTTCGGCGCTCTCATCTGGACGCCGGTATCGTCTAAAGCAATAACCTTCACTCCCTTTGAGCCCATGACCGCGCCCAGCCCTCCTCTTCCCGCATGTCGAGTAGGTCTCAGCTCCATATCCGTGCATGCAATTGAAGCCACGGACATCTTCATTTCACCGGCCTGACCGATGGAAATGCAGGCGATCTTATCCCCAAATTCGCTTTTCATCTTTTCGACGACATCATAATTCCCCAGGGTTTTGAGGCTGTTGTCCGGCTTGATGCTTGCACCGTCTTTATTGATATATACTTTGTAGAGGGTGTCGCCGGAAGGCTTTCCTCCCAGAATAACCGCGGCATACCCCAGTCTGGCGAGGACCTGAGCAGGCTGTCCGCCGGCATTCGCTTCCTTAATGCCGCCGGTAAGAGGACTTTTAGCCCCTATTGAAATTCTTCCGGACATGGCTGCGGTGGTCCCGCTTAACAACCCCGGAGCAATGACGAGCTTATTATCTGCCCCGAGGGGATGACAAAGAGGGGGGACTTCCTTGGAAAGAACGGCTGATGTCAATCCCCGGCCGCCCAACCCGGCATAAGGGCCGATTGATGTTACACTGATCTTGGGTCCTCCTGCCGCTCCCATGTTGATTCTTAAAATTTTATCCATAACCTCCCTCCTTTCGATGGCGTCTTTCGGTTTGTTGCAGTTCCGCTGATCCTGCTAGTTCCCTGCTTTCAATCTCCTTTTATGATATTTCCGGTAACTTTCATCATTTTTTTAACAAAATGTCAAGATCCGTCTCCTTCTTTACTTCAGACCCTAGCCGTTTTTCTTCTCGAAAGCGTTCATAAAATCTGCAAGGACCCGCACCCCTTCGACCGGCATGGGATTATAGATGGAAGCGCGGCATCCGCCGACGCTTCGATGCCCTTTCAATCCTCCCAGTCTGTTTTGCTGAGCCTCTTTCAGAAACTTCTGCTCCAGTTCTTCACTGGGAAGTCGAAAGGTGACATTCATCATGGATCGGCTTGAAGATTCGGCGGTTCCTCTGTAGAAACCGCTCCTGTCAATTGCGCCGTAAATAATTTTTGCTTTTTCCCGATTTATCGCTTCCATCTTTTCGATGCCGCCGATGCTTTCCTCAAGCCATTTCATGACCAGTTGAATCGTATAGATCGCAAAACACGGCGGTGTGTTATAGAGGGAATTGGATTCGGTGAAGGTTTTATACTTTAACATGTTCGGGAGATTGTCCGGAACCCGATCCAGCAGATCATCCCGGATAATCACGAGACATACACCGGCAGGCCCCATATTTTTCTGAGCACCCGCATAGATCAGCCCAAACGGGGTTGGATCAAAAACCCGGCTTAAAATATCCGAAGACATATCTGCAATCAGGGGGGCCGGTGCTGCCGGAAAGCGTTCCCACTGAGTTCCTTTAATGGTGTTGTTTGAGGTGATATGGCAGTAAACGGGATTCGGGCTATACTCAAAGTGCTTCGGAATATAGCTGAAATTTTTATCCTCTGAAGAGGCTGCGACCTTAACCTTTTTTCCTAAAATTTTGGCTTCCTTGATTGCCTTTGCTGACCATGTTCCGGTATTGACATAGTCGGCACTCTCTCCATCCTTCAACAGGTTCATCGGAATCATGCAGAACTGCATGCTCGCTCCTCCCTGTAAAAACAGAACGTGGTACCGGTCATCAAGTCTTAACAGCCTCTTGATTCTGACAATAGCGTCGTTGATCACGTCTTCAAACCATTTGGATCGATGACTGATTTCGACGATGGACATACCGGAACCTCCGAAATTTAAAAACGAACTCTGGATCTCTTCCAGCACAGGAAGGGGAAGTGCGGCAGGTCCTGCATTAAAATTATAAATTCTGTCTTCCTTCATTGTTCTCCTCCGTAATCCTCGATGAATTAACGATCTCTATCTTCAACATACGGTTGTAATTATTCAACACTTCACAGGCTTAAAAATATAAGCCTATTTGGATTAAAAAATCATGTCAATGAGTATTTGCGGTATTGAAAAAGGCTGTCATCCGGTGTTGACAAAACCATACGGATCGACCTAAATGAAACCTAAATTGAGCGTTTTAAATAATGACCATGAAGTAAAACCTGAATGGAAGAGAAATCTCGTTAAAACCCGAGGTGCAAATGAGGATCTACCCGTACCCATCTCCTTTAACTGAAAAACGGATTCAGGCCATTACCGGTCGTGGCCTTCAGTATATGAAAAGGGATATCACCCGCATATCCCGAATCATTCAGGACGTTAAGAAAAATGGGGATGAAGCCCTGATCCGATACATCCGGCGGTTTGATTCGCCAAGGTTTACAATCGAAGAACTTCGGGTTTCCAATCAGGAATTTCGTGATGCAAAATCCGTTGTCCCTGAAAGCTTCATGAAATCTCTCTCCCGGGCTGCGGATCAGATCGAATCATTTCACCGCCGGCAAAAATCCGCTTCATGGATTACCACCGAGCGGGACGGTATTATTCTCGGCCAAATGATCCGGCCTATTGACCGGGCAGGGATTTACGTTCCCGGAGGAGCCGGCGGGGCAACCCCATTGGTATCGTCCGTTTTGATGGGTGCTCTCCCGGCCAGAATTGCAGGCGTCAAAGATATTGTCATGATCACTCCATCGACAAAAACCGGGGCGGTCAATCCGTTCCTCTTGGCGGCAGCTCGGATTGCAGGGGTAAGAGCCGTATTCAAGACAGGGAGTGCCTGGGGGATCGCCGCCCTGGCCTTTGGGACTGAAACAGTTCCAAAAGTGGATATCATCGCAGGACCGGGAAATATCCATGTCACCCTGGCAAAAAAAATTCTTGCCGGAGAAGTCGGCATCGATATGATTGCCGGACCGAGCGAGATTCTTATTCTGGCCGATGATACGGCAAACCCGAGTTATGCAGCCGCCGACCTTCTTTCTCAGGCTGAACATGACCCTTTAGCAGCCGCTGTAATGATCACCGATTCAAAGGATGTCGCCCTCAGCACCCGGGAAGCGCTTGCTGAACAGATTCGGTACCTTAATCGAGAGGATATTGCCAGAAAGGCTCTTTCCAGATACGGCATGATCATTCTGGTTCCGCATCTGGACGCGGCTTTCGATCTTGCCAACCGGATCGCGCCGGAACACCTGGAGCTTCTCGTCAAAGAACCCATGACCTGGCTGGGACGGATCCGTAATGCCGGTGCCGTATTTGTGGGACCGTATTCACCGGAACCCATCGGGGATTACCTTGCCGGGCCGAACCATATTCTTCCCACAGCCGGTACCGCGCGCTTCTCATCCGCACTTTCCGTAGATCATTTTGTTAAAAAAACCAGCCTGATCTACTATTCCAAAGATGCATTTCTTAAAGAAGCTCCGGATGTGATCCGCCTTGCCGAAGTCGAGGGGCTGGGAGCTCATGCCCGGTCCATCTCGGTGAGACTGGGAGGGAAGCCATAATCAGATGGGAAATACCGATTAGCCCAGCAGGTTGTCCATCGCCATCATGATGACGAATCCGATCATGACTCCGAATGTGGCTATCCGGGATTTTCCTTTTGAATGGGTTTCAGGAATAATTTCGTCGCTGATGACAAAAAGCATGGCTCCTGCAGCAAATGCCAGTCCAAAGGGTAGAATGGGTTGAAAAAGGGTTACCGCAGCGACTCCTAAAAACCCGCCGACCGGCTCGACCATTCCGGTAAGCGCCGCAATCCCTAAAGCGCTCCACTTTTTATAGCCGATCCCCATAAGAGGGAAAGCCACGGCCATCCCTTCAGGAATATTCTGCAGGCCGATCCCTACGGCAAGGGCTGTGGCTGCTCCGGTATCGCGCGCACCGAATCCGACTCCAACAGCCAAGCCCTCCGGAAAATTATGGATGGTTATGGCGATGATAAAGAGCCAGATCCGCCTTAAGGAACTGGAAGGCCCCTCTTTTCCCATGTTAAAATGCTCATGAGGGAGCCACTTATCCATTCGGTCCAGAAAGAGAGCTCCCACCAGCATTCCGAAAACAATGATGTATGCCCCTTTCCCAGGCCAGAGCTCATCCCCATATTCAATTCCCGGAACAATCAATGAAAAGGATGTGGCGGCCAGCATCACGCCTGCAGCGCCGCCTAAAAGCGTATTGACCAGTTTATCCGAGACTTTTTTAAAAAAAAGAATCGGAAGCGCTCCCACACCGGTTGCAAGGCCGGCCAGAGTGCTTGCGATCATTCCCAATTCGATGTGTCCCATCATCCTTTTTTTCCCCGGTCGTTATTTAGCTGACCATTTCCGATAAGGATGCCGGGCCAGGTTGGAATTATAATATCTGGCATCTCCGGTCACTTCCTCCCCGGCCCACTCTGGCTTTTCAAAAACCTGGGTTTCACTTTCCAGTTCAACCTCGGCGATCAGAAGCCCTTCATTTTCCAGAAAAAATTCATCTACTTCCCAAATCAGTCCTTTATATTGAATCGGATAACGGTATTTCTCGATCAGCGGTTTCTCACAAAATTTTTCCAGCATGTCGCATGCTTCGGTAAAGGGGATTTCATATTCATATTCCATTCGAGAAATTCCAGCCGATGCACCCTTTACAGCAAGATACCCCTTGCTCCCGGTCGTTCTGATCCGGACAACATACTCCCTGGAACGCAGAAGATATCCCTGACGGCACAGGTATCCCGCGGACGCGTTTTTCCATGCCGTTCCCTGCACCAGAAATTTTCTTTCGATTTCCTGTTTCATGGATTCGATAACAAGCGGCTATAATTTTTCCAGAACATCCAGGAGGAGGCGAACGCCGAATCCTGTTCCTCCGGCATTACAGTAGGCGCCTTCCTTTTTTCCGGAAGACGGCCCTGCAATATCAATATGCGCCCATCGGAGATCCTTGATGAATTCGGTTAGGAACAACGCCCCCTGAATAGCTCCGCCCCACCGGGTTTCCGCCACATTCCGAATATCGGCGAAATCGCTTTTCAGAAGCTCCCGGTAATCTTCCGGCATGGGAAGCCGCCAGCAGCGTTCGAAGGTCTTTTCGCCGGATGCAAGGACTGCCGCCGCCAGATCTTCGTCTGTGGTAAAAAGCCCGGCGATTTTTTCTCCCAGAGCCACCACGCACGCCCCGGTCAGAGTGGCCATATCGATCATGACTTCCGGTTGAAATGTCCGTTGGGCATAAGCCATGGCATCGATCAGAATAAGCCGTCCTTCAGCATCGGTGTTGACAATCTCGACCGTCTTTCCTGTGTAACTTTTGACGATATCTCCGGGTCGGGTTGCACTTCCGGACGGCATATTTTCCACAATGGGAATGACGCCGATGATTCGTTTATCGAAGTTCAGCCGGGCAGCCGTAATAAGTGTTGCAGCCACCGCAGCCGCTCCGGACATATCGGTTTTCATGTCTTCCATGCCGGCTGACGGTTTCAGGCTGATCCCCCCCGAATCAAAAGTCACTCCTTTCCCCACCAGAACGATGGGTTTCTTTTTTGTCCCGGGATCATGCTCCAAAATGACGAGCTGGGCCTTGCTCTGACTTCCGGCAGATACCGCCAGCATGGCTCCAAACCCTTTTCTCCGCAACTCGGGCTCATTAAGGAGATGAGTCTTAAGCTTATATTTCCTTCCGGCACCGATAATTATTTTAGCAAACACTTCAGGTCGTTTGTCATTGGACGGCATGTTAATCCATTCCCTGGCCATGATCGTCCCCTGACAGATGGTTTCGGTCTTTTCGTTCAGACGGCGATACGGTCTCATCTCCTTTTCGAAAGTAATGAGTTCAACGTTCTTGAGAAGCCGGTGTTTTTTCTTCTGCTTGTAGCGGTCAAAGAGATGATTTCCCAGAGCAGCTCCTTCCATGAGCGGCTCCAGAATTTCCACGGCTTCCCGATTCAGGAGATTCGGAGAGGGAACGGCGATCGACGCTGAGTCAAGCCCCAGCCGGATGCATTTCTTAACTCCTTTTCCGGCAAATGCGCGAAGCGTCTCCCGGTCCAGCTTTTCATATTTACCGCAGCCAAGAAAAATCGCCCGGTCTGCGTCGACGGTTTCAGGATGGTGAAGGATCAGTTCATCTCCCGCCTCTCCCTTGAACTCTCTCATGCGCCTGGCTTCTTTAACAAGAGAAGCCATTTTCGGATCCTCAAATAGATCCCGGTCTTCCAGTACCGGGATCAACAGATTTTCCATCTTTTGTCTCTCAGTTTCCATCCGTTTGAGTTGAAGCATGGTCTCTCCTTAATTTAGAATCTTTCCATACGGTGCAAAACGCCTTTCTCTTTTCAGGATAACCTCAGTGCGTCTTTGCCGCGATGAAAATCGATGATAACCTGAATCTTCTCGAAGCAATCTATTAATGCTTTTTATCGTTTAGGGCAACCCGGTAAAACGGATTCTTGTATTAGTCGAGATTTAATTCCGCTTTGCATTGATTGCATTTTATTGCGCCGCGAAAAACCCGATTCCCGCATTCAGGGCATTTATAGCGGGCTTCTTCATCTCTGACCCATTTTTCAGTTCCATACTTCCGCCGATATGGAACAGCGCGAAGAATGACTTTCTTGCCGACAGCCATTGGAAAATCGTCGATATGCCGACACGGAAACTCATCGCACTCATGACATCCGGTGTAGCCTTTTTCTGCCGTACAATTTCTGATCTCACACTGGTTGCAGTGCATGAATCGGTCATCCGACAGACAGCCTTTGCATCGGATCTCTTCGATTGTCAGGGATTCGCAGTTGGGAAGCGCTCCTTTTCCGGGAGATCCACCCTTATACAACGTCAGAAGCCGCTCCTTGAGTTTGATGTTGTTGTCGCGGTGTGCGATGTAGATGGCGCAGACACCGCAGTAAAGACTGCACGGAGAAATGAATGCGGGATTGATTTCCATGCTCTTCCCCTTTCAAGTGAATAATTCCTTGTTCAAAAAGCAGTTCTTATACCGTGGACATGAATGGATAAGGCATTTGAAAAATTATCAACAAATTAACAGAATAGACCGAATCTTTCAATCCTGAAGAAATTCATCTTTAAAAAACTCTGCCGGGAATAGATTCTTCAGGCTCGGTTTCACCGGAAGTCAGGGCTTTAATCTCAGAGAGCGTATCCCATGAAAACGGTTCCTTCCGGCAGGGGAAGACCGCATTATTGGTAAAGATGGGATCTGCCTCAAGAGGATAGCGTGAAGTCTTGACGGCACGATCCCATAAGACGGTTTTTGGAATGGGAGAATAGTATGCCAAAACCGGCTGAATGCCACACTCTTTGACGATGCGGATGGATTGCTTCAGGTCGGAAATGTTCTGATCGGGAAGCCCGGTCAGCAGGTAGGCGCCCACCTGATCCTTTTCAAATCCGGAGCTAAGGAGCGCGGACACAGCGCTATGGAATTCTTTTTCGCTCACCTTCCGGTCAAGGGATCCCCTCTTTTCGAATACCGCGGTTTCAAGTCCCAGCCGGATAGATTTAAATCCCGCCTTGAACATGAGGCAGGCGACTTTTTTTGATATCCCCCGAACATGAAGGGCATTCGGCGTGTGGAATCTCAGGGGT
>JBFMEI010000005.1:0-5032 GCA_040753295.1 Thermodesulfobacteriota bacterium
ATCGAAGCTCCGGCATATGTGACCGATACCGTCACTCCCGGACTCGCCGTAGTCGCCATGGGGCAGGGACACACAGAGTACGGCCGTTATGCAAAAGAGATCGGAGCAAATCCGGTTCATCTTCTGCCTCCGGAGTCTGATCCGGTTTCAGGAGGAAGGGGCTTCCGGAACATTACGGTAGAATTGAAAAAAACCGGAAAGGTTGTGAGCCTTGCCGCCACGGATGGAAGCCGCATCCAGCATGACCGGAAAATTGCGTTATCTGTTCTCCAGAGCCGGCGTTCCCATGAGGAGGAAGGAAAGCATGGCGGCCTCGGGATGAAGGAATTTCCCCTCACTCTTCCCCTTCCCGAAGGATATGATCCCCGGAGGGATCTTTATCCATCCCATGACCATGACCGGTATCGATGGGGGATGGTGATCGATCTGGACCGGTGCATCGGATGCGGGGCATGTGTCGTGGCATGCTATGCTGAGAATAATATCGGTGTGACCGGACAGGAGAGAATCATTGAAGGCAGGGAAATGTCGTGGCTCAGGATCGAGCGGTATCATGATCCGGATGATTGGAAAAAAATCATCTTTCTTCCCATGATGTGCCAGCATTGCGACAATGCGCCGTGCGAACCGGTCTGTCCGGTATATGCCCCGCATCATTCCAAGGAAGGGTTGAACAACCAGATTTATAACCGGTGCATCGGGACGAGATTCTGTGCTCAAAACTGTCCTTATAAGGTTCGGAGATTCAACTGGTTTGAATGGAAATGGGCTCCACCCCTTCATCTTCAGCTCAATCCGGAAGTCACGGTACGGGGGAAAGGGGTAATGGAAAAATGCTCCTTCTGTGTGCAGCGGATCAAGGCGGCTCACGGGACGGCAAAAGATGAAGCCAGAGAGTTAAGGGATGGAGATGTGGTTCCGGCCTGTGCCCAGACTTGTCCCACCGATGCTTTTGTATTCGGAAACTTCATGGATCCGTCTTCTCAAGTCCGGAAGCTTGCCTCCGATCCCAGAGCCTATCAGGTCATGGGGTATTTGAATACCAAACCGGCGGTGATCTATTTGAAAAAAGTGATCCGGGGGAGATAACCGATGACCGGAATGACGTTTCAAGAGATTGATGCCCGGGTTCTCAAGACCCTTGAGCCTCCTTCAAAAAGGTATTGGATTGCGGTAACCCTTTTGTTTTCCGGTGTTCTTGTAGGTGCCGGATCATGGGCGTATCAGATTTACAAAGGAGTGGGTGTTGCCGGGATGAACAATCCGGTTGCCTGGGGAACGTACCTCATCAATTTTGTGTTCTGGGTGGGAATCGCCCACTCGGGAACGCTGATCAGCGCGATTTTGCATCTGCTGCGGGCATCCTGGCGTAATCCCATTGCTCGGGCTGCAGAGACCATGACGGTTTTTGCCGTCTGTATCGCCGGCCTTTTCCCTTTTATCCATTTGGGTCGGGTCTGGATGGTATTTTACATGCTTCCGGTCCCGAATCAGCGGAATCTGTGGCAGAACTTCCAGTCTCCACTCATGTTCGATGTCGTGGCCATCAGCACCTACCTGACGGTGAGTATTCTTTTCTGGTACACGGGAATGCTTCCGGACCTGGCGGTTGTCCGGGATCGTTCCGAAGGGCTAAGAAAAAAGATTTTCACCCTGATATCCCTGGGCTGGACCGGAACTCATGAACAGTGGCGGCATTATACCCGGGCCTATCTTTTTTTCGCCGCGTTGGCCACACCTCTGGTGATTTCGGTTCACAGCGTGGTCTCCTGGGATTTCGCCCTGGGAATCGTACCGGGCTGGCATACCACGATTTTTGCCCCTTATTTTGTGGCCGGTGCCATCCATTCCGGACTTGCCATGGTGATCACCCTCATGATTCCTGTTCGAAGAATCTTTGGGTATGAGAAATTGATTACACCGGGTGTTCTTGAAAATGTGGCTAAAACCATCATTCTCACAGGGCTGATCGTGGGATTTGCCTATGCAACGGAATTTTTCATGGCCTGGTACAGTCAAAATCCGGTTGAAATGGAGGTGTTTCGATTTCGGGCCGCAGGCCATTATGCTCCGGGGTTTTGGATCATGGTTTTCTGCAATGCCATCCTCCCGCTTTTTCTTTTCCTGAAGTCTGTTCGAAGATCGATTCCGATTCTCTTTGCCGTTTCCATCCTGATCAATATCGGCATGTGGTTCGAACGATTCATCATCATTGTGACGAGTGTCGGCCGGGATTTCATTCCCTATTCCTGGGGGCTCTATTCCCCAACCCTGGTGGAGTTCGGAATCATGCTGGGAAGCTTTTCCCTGTTCTTTTTTCTCTTTATTCTCTTTGTCAAGCATCTTCCTTCAGTCTCCATGACGGAGATGAAGGAGATCTCAGGTCATGGAGCCGGCCATGGGTCCTGAAAAATCGATTTTGGGTTTTTTCCCGAGCGAGGATAGGGCGGCACATGCAATCCTGGCTCTCCGCGGCACTTCCTGGAGTGTGAAGAAAGTCCTGAGCCCGGTTCCGGGACCAAAAATTTTTGATGCACTGAATCTTAGAAAAAGCCGTATCGGATATTTCACTTTGGCCGGAGGGGTCATCGGGTTTTTTACCGGATTCGCCCTTGCCGCTTTTACCGCATTGCAGTGGGAACTGATCGTGGGTGGAAAACCGGTGGTCTCCCTGGTTCCGTTTTTTATTGTGGGATTTGAGTTCACCATCCTATTCGCTGTTTTCGGAAATGTGGCGGGCTTGATTCATCAGATGAAACTCCCGGATTACAAAGGGCTTGTGGAACTTGATCCGTATCGCGATGTCAACCGGTTCGGGATCCTTTCTTCATGTCCGTTGGAGGAAGAAGGATCCCTCATCGCCTTTTTCAAAGAGCATGGAGCGGAAGAGACCATTATTGTATGAGCACTCCACATCCGCATGAAGACAGATCCTTTTCAGGAAAGTCAGGGATAGTGTCCATGGGTTTGCTGGCGGCGCTGGGAGGAGGCGCTTTTTTTTATCTGCTCTCCGGAAGCCATCCGGAACGGGCTTGGCAGGCCTATCTCATCAACTTTCTGATCTTCTCTTCCATTGCCCAGGGATGCGTTTTGTTTTCAGCCGTCATGCATGTGACAAAAGCCCGGTGGAGTCAATCCCTGACAGGGCTTGCCGAATCCTTTTCAGCCTTTTTCCCTGTTTCATTTGTTCTGTTTCTGATTCTCTTTCTTGGAGAAGCCCATATTTTCCCATGGAAAGGAATCGACCTGGGAGAAAAAGAGGCCTGGCTGAATGTTCGAGGAGTCCTGATCCGGGGTTCCATGGGGCTTGGAATCCTTTATTTTCTGGGCTTTTCTTATCTCTATTTTTCTCTTTCATTGAAATTTCTCCGGAATCCGCATCCGGTGGGCCTTCGTAAATTTCTTGACCGGAGATGGATGAAGGATCGAATGGATACCGAGGCATGCCGAAAGCGGACCGGAATTTCAGCCGTTCTATACATTTTAGGGTATGCCGTGGTTCTTTCCCTCATTGCATATGATCTTGTCATGGCCCTTGATCCTCATTGGTATTCAACCCTTTTCGGTGCTTATCATTTCATCAAAGCCTTTTATCTGGCTCTGGGCGCCCTGGTCATCTTTGCATCGGTTTTACACATTAACCCGAATCTTCCCTTTGCGGTGAATCCGTCACAGTTTCATGATCTGGGAAAATTATTTTTCGCCTTTTGTCTGCTCTGGGCGGATTTTTTCTATTGCCAGTTTGTGGTGATCTGGTATGGAAATATCCCGGAGGAGAGTTCGTATGTGATCGAACGGACCATGATGGATCCGTGGCAGCCCCTGGCGTGGTTTATATTCATCGTTTCCTTTGCCCTCCCGTTTCTGATCCTTTTAAACCGTCGGATCAAAAAGAATCCGAAATGGATGAGCCTGATATGCGCCATGGTTATTCTGGGATTGTGGCTGGAGCACCTTCTCCTGGTGGGGCCTGCGATAAGCCGTCATGCCAGAGCACTTCCGCTTGGGTTTTCAGACGGATTGGTTTTTCTTGGTTTTCTGGGAGTCATGGGGATTTCGATTTCAACGTATATCCGAATTTTCCCTGAGATTGTCATGAATCCGGGAAGGGGTCGCTGATGGTCAAAAACCGTCTCCCGATCGTTTTAACCCTGTCGACAGGTGCTCTGACTCTGGTCTTCCTGTATCTGGTATATGTCCTTCCCGGTTCCACAATGGGCCCCCGGCAGCCGATCCCTTTCAGCCACAGGGTCCATGCCGGTGTAAAGGCGATTTCCTGTGAGTTTTGTCACCCCTACGCCCATCGATCATCCGATCCCGGGATTCCTGCGGTTGAAAAGTGCCTTTACTGCCACAACTACATTATTTCCGGACACCCCTGGATTCAGAAAGAGCATGACTATTATAATACCGGCACACCCGTTCCCTGGAAAAAAGTCTTTTATGTTCCGGAACACGTTTTTTTCAACCACCAGCGTCATATTAAAAAGGAGATAGAATGCCGGGTTTGTCACGGGGCGATAGAAACCATGGACCGGCTTCAGAGAAATCGGTTTAAAATGGGATTTTGCATCGAATGTCATAAGGAGAAAAAGGCAAGTGTCGATTGCTGGCTGGCCTGTCATAACTGATTCAGCCGGGAAACCCCGCGATGTGTACCGGAATCCTGAAACGGGTAAAACCAAGGGAGTCGAATGCATATAGCACCCGGAAAAACCGCAGCCGGATTTTGCGTTACATCGGCGTTCTGGATGACCATGGGCACCCTCATGGGATTTTTAGGTGCCGCTGAGCTCATGGCACCGGATCTGTTCGGATCGTACGGTTGGATCACCTTCGGGAGAATCCGGCCGCTTCATATCAACCTGGTCCTGTTCGGTTTTGTGACCCCGGGCCTGCTCGGCGCCGCATTTTATTATCTGCCGAGGCTTCTGAAAACCGGACTTTTCAGTGAAATTCTGGGGATCATCACTGTCGCCGTATGGAATATCGCCTTGGGAGGGATGGTGGTGACCCTCATGCTGGGAGATAC
>JBFMEI010000005.1:5042-19349 GCA_040753295.1 Thermodesulfobacteriota bacterium
GGTATGGCCGGTGGATATCCTTGTGGTCTTCTCCTTCTTATTGATTTTTATCAATTTCACCATGACCGTCAGAAAACGCCAGGAGCCTCTTCTCTATGTTTCCATCTGGTATGCGCTGGCTGCCGTGATTCTGACCGCCGTAACCTATGGTCTGGGGAATGTGATCTGGCGGCCGGACAGCGGGGCTTTGACCGGAATTCCGGATGCCATTTTATTATGGTTTTACGGACACAATATTTTCGGGCTGTTGCTGACCCCGCTTTCTGCCGGGGTGGTCTATTATGTGATTCCTCGGGTCTGCCGGGCGCCTCTCTACAGCCATACCTTATCCCTGCTGGGATTCTGGTCACTGATCGTTATCTATACCCATATCGGAACCCATCATCTGCTTCAGGTCCCGGTGCCCACCTGGCTCAAGGTCATTGCCATCACCGACAGTGTCGCCATGGTGATCCCGGTCATGGCGTTTTTAATCAACATCTGGTACACCGCAAAACAAAGACTGGGCGAGATTCATTCGGATATCGGCGCCAAATTTGTTTTTACCGGAACCATCATGTATTTTTTTGTAAGCATCCAGGGATCCATGATGTCGCTTCCCCAGGTTCAGCGGGTTACCCACTTCAGCAACTGGGTGGTGGGGCACGCTCATGTGGGAGTTCTGG
Source organism: Thermodesulfobacteriota bacterium (assembly GCA_040753295.1). Taxonomy (GTDB): domain Bacteria; phylum Desulfobacterota; class Desulfobacteria; order Desulfobacterales; family UBA2156; genus RBG-13-49-15. The sequence continues at coordinate 5,708 of JBFMEI010000005.1, forward strand.
GGTTTGCCGGAATGATCGCTCTTGGAGGGATTTATTATTTTCTTCCCCGGATTGTCGGAAAGGATCTCTACAGCGTTTTTCTGGCGGATCTCCAATACTGGCTTATCCTCATTGGAGTCGTCGGGTTTACCGTCGTTTTAACCATCGCCGGATTGATCCAGGGTAATGCCTGGTCAAACGGAGAAACCGTTTACCGGGTGCTTCCGGAGATTCATCTCTATTTTGTGCTCCGGGCAGGCCTCGGGCTCATGATCTTTTGTTCGGCGCTGATCGGTCTCTATAATATTCTGCGGACGATTTTTTCACAACAGGTAAAGCCGCGATGAATATGACTCCCAAGGTAATCGGATTCGGAAGCCTCGTCATTCTGGCCGCGGTGGTCGCCGTCATGGTGGTCCTTCCTTATACGGATACGGGGAGCCTTCCCCCTTCCGAGATTTTCCGTCTCAGGACATCTCATGAAACCCGGGGAAGATCCCTTTACATCTCAAACGGATGTGTCTATTGCCACACCCAGTCGATCCGTAACTTTGACTGGGATCTGGGATCTGAGAGGATCGCCCAGGCCGGTGATTATATCGCGGATCTTCCCATTCTTCTCGGCTCGGCCAGAACCGGGCCGGATCTTTCCCAGGAAGGCGGAGAACACCCGGATGACTGGCATGCCGCGCATTTTGTCAATCCAAGATTTACACGGCCTCTTTCGATCATGCCTCCTTTCTCGTTTTTGGGAAAACCCTTAACCGAAGCGCTGACCCGATATATCCAAAGCCTTGGAATGAAGGCGGCAGACCGTCGCATGGAGCGGCAGTATTTCTGGAAAAAGGCTGCCGTCAAAGCTTATGAGGCGGGCCCTGAAGAGAACGTGGAATGGCTTCACTCTCAGGTGCCCCGAGGATGGCGGGAAATTCCGAATCCATATCCCACCTCGGATGCGGGATTGGCAAGAGGGCATAAACTCTATCAGGATTTTTGTTTGGGATGCCATGGACCCATCGGGGACGGGATGGGACCGGCACAGCCTTATCTCTATCCTCCTCCGCTGAATTTTACCATCTTAAAAGAGAGGGGGATTTCAGGAGGGATTTTATATTATCAGATCATGAATGGAATTACAGGGACCGCCATGCCCTATTTTAAAAGGGAACTGGAATCGGAAAAGATCTGGGAAGTCGGGAATTATGTGGCGGTCTATTTCATCAACCAAAGCGATGCCGATGCCGAACCCAGAGGTATCGACGCATCCTATGAACCGTAAGGCTGAAAAATGTATTATCCCTATTTTATAACCTACATGGGGATCGGCATTCTCCTGGGGCTTGGCGTTTTTTTCTGGGCGTTCCGGAACGGGCAGTTCAAAGATCAGGATCGGGCAAGGTTTTTACCGCTGGAAGAAGATGCATCGGTTCGACCGGGAACCCCTTCACGGATGGGTCCGGTTGAAATCATGGGTCTGGCAGGAATGGCTCTGGCCGGTTTGGCCATTACCGCCGGTATTCTTATTTTTTCGATTTTTTAGAAGAGGATCGGGATTTAATATGCGGTATTTTCCATACGTCAATCTGGAGCATTTTATTTATTCCGGAATTCCCGCATTGATCTTGATTCTGATTTTTGCCGTGTCTCTGGGGTATCACCATTTTCAGGGGAAAGAGGATGAACTCCGGAAGACCCGGATCGTAAACCGGTATCCCGACCGGATCGAAGACCGGAATGCTCCTTTTCCTCTGGGCATGATTCTGATCATGAGCGGGGCGATCCTTTGGGCCCTGGGATATATTCTGGTCCACGGATTGTTGGGTATCCGTATTTAGCCGGGACAATGAAATGAAAAGCCGATTTTCTTTAAAAACCTGGATGGTGATTCTCCTGATGCTCGGGATTATATTTGGAAAAGGGATATTGGCATATCTTGTCGTCGGAGATCGAGGGGTACCTTCCTGGGATTATGGAGCGGTTCAGGATGTCCCCGGTGAATCCATATATGCCGTCTATCCGGCGCTCCCGTATCCTCAGCATATCCGGGGAAATAACGGTGAATAGATGAAACGGCTGATGATCTTGGGATCTCTGGGCGGTTTGGTTCTGATTGCCGTTTATGCCGGAATTACGGTTTACGATGAAAGTCTCCGCTATGGCCGGATGTGGGAGACTCCGGTGATCAGGCCCCATGAAGAGCCGATTCCGGATTTGGACGCAACTCCGGTTCCGGTCACCGGTGGAGAATCCTTCCTGAGAAGGATTCCGGAAAAGGAATTTGAATCCCAATTCATTTCCGATCTTCCGGAATCGATTCTTTTGGGGAAAAAGAGATATGGGTTATATTGCATCCATTGCCATGGGAAGAGTCTGGATGGAAGAGGGAGTGTGGGACAGAGCTTTTCTCCTTTGGCGACGGATTTAAGGGATCCCCGGATTCAGAGACAAAGAAATAAGGAAATTTTTAATACCATCAGTTACGGAAAATTGCGAATGCCTCCACTGGCCCAAACGGTTGAAGGGAAGGATCGCCTGGCCATTATTTCCTATCTGCGGTCCGAAGCCTCGGGCATGAGTCAGTGAGAGATTCAGGTATTACCTGAATCCTGCATGAAAATTTATGAGAAACAGAGTTGAAATATAATACAAGAGGATTTGGAGCCAATTTAGCACAACACCAATAATACCCAATGGGTAAAAATGGATGCATCTCATTTATTCTCATAAATTTTCACCCTGCGGGCACGCTTGGGGCTTCCAGCTGCTGCGTTATTAAGGGTTTGCAATAGTAGACTATGGCAGCACCCTTAAATGCCTTGCAGCTGAAAACCGCAAACGTGTGCAAGATTCAGGTATTACCTCGATCTCCTGTGCAATCCGGATTTTAAGAAGAATTTTCCTGATTTTTCAAAAAGAAAAGGGAAGGGATGGAGGCGCTGGCTTCGGACAGACCGGATGACGGCCGATGTCGACTCTGCGGCCTTGAACGGATCAATGGTTCCTTCCCTCTGGTTATTTCTTCCGGTGAATATCAGTTCTGCTGCAACGGATGCCGCCAGGTTTTCAGGATGCTTTCCGAAACCGGCACCTCGGTGGGGGAAGTCGGCAGATCTGAAGTTCTTGAAAAATGCCGCACACTCGGGATCATTCCCCGTTCGGAGCAGGAATTAAAGGAATCCGGAAAGCCGGATATCCCGAAGGAGAAGGGGAATCCTTCCGGTTCGGAACACCGGTTGAATCTGGATCTTCTGATTTCCGGGATGTGGTGCCCTGCATGTGCCTGGTTGATCGGAGAAGCGGCTCGGAAACAGCCCGGGATTGAGGATGTTGTATGTCGATTCTCTACGGATCAGTTTCTCTGCCGCTACGATCCGGTCTGCACGTCACCCGGTGCGGTGATCCGATTTATCGAAGGATTGGGATATCGAGCGGTTTTACGGCAGGACGGCGATTCTGAAACCGAAGACCAGCGGGAATGGATCCGCCTGATCATCTGCGTCTTCTTGACCATGAATGTCATGATGTTTTCCTTTTCCCTCTATTTCGGATTTTTCAGCCGGTTTTCAGAAGAGACGATCCGCCGGCTTTCGTTTCCTGTTGCGGTGTTATCGAGTCTGGTTCTGGTCTATGGAGGAAAGGAGATTTTCAGAAAGGCGATCCGGGGGGTATCTGCCGCCGCATTCGGCGTTGAAACCCTGATATCAATAGGATCTCTTGCGGCATACGGATTCAGCACCTATCAGTTTTTATCGGGAAGCATCGAGTTGTATTACGACACTTCCGCCATGCTGATCACACTTCTTCTTCTGGGTAAAAGACTGGAAGCCAAAGGCCGAAGAAGGATTTCCAAAGATCTATCCCTTTTGTTTTCGCTGGTTCCTACAAAGGTAAAGATCTGCACGGACAGATTCCCCCAGGGCCGCTATGCTCCGGTCGCACAGCTCAAAACCGGGGACTGCTTCATCGTCTCAGAAGAAGAATCCGTTGCCGCCGACGGGGTTGTCATTCAGGGAGACGGGTTTGTGGATGAATCTTCATTGACCGGAGAGGCCAAACCGGTTCGTAAACAAGAGAAGGACCGGTTAACCGCCGGATCAAGGGTAATCTCCGGAGGGTTTCGGGTTAGAACCGAAGCAGTGGGAAACGCTTCTTTTCTCGGCCGGATGATCAGCGTCATGGAAGAGGCATTGAGTAGAAGGAACCGGTTCGAAGAAAGATCCGAACATCTGTTGCGATGGTTTATTCCAGGTATCGTCGGACTTGCGGTAATGACCGGAGTCGCCGGAATTTTGTGGGGGATTCGGATTGAAGAGGCAATCACCCGGAGTATCAGCATGGTGGTGATTTCGTGTCCCTGTGCCCTGGGAATCGCTGTTCCTTTGGCTCATGTGGCCGGGTTATCCCTGGGGTTAAGAAACGGGATTCTGATCCGGGATTTCAGAGGCGTGATGAACTCCAGAGGAATCTCTCTATTCGTATTCGACAAAACCGGAACCGTGACAGAAGGGAAATGGCGGCTGATGGAGATTAAACTCTGTTCCGGATTGACGGAAAAGATGGTCCTTGGGCTGGCTTTTGGGCTGGAGAGATCTTCCAGTCATTATATTGCTTTGGAAATAAAGCAATGTGCGGAATCCCGGGGAATTGAACCCCTGACGGTTACCGGGGTGGAGCTCTATGAAAACGGTATTTCAGGACGCCACCTTGACGCAACGGTTAAAATCGGGTCCCGGGAGTTTTTAAAGAAGGAGATTCTTGATTCGACGGCGATTGAACCGGACCAGAAGGAGCCGGGTCGGTGGGAAGAGCCTGAATCAACGCATTCGTCGGTTTATATGAGTTACAACGGATCTCTCTGCGCATGGTTTCGGTTTGAAGATGTCCTGAAGGAAGGGGTTGCGGAAGCGGTTGAAGGACTGAAAAAAGGCGGGTATGGACTGGTCCTTGTTTCAGGGGACAGTTCATGGACAACAGAACAGATCGGGCGTCGCATCGGGATCCGGAAAGTCTACGGTGGACAGCTTCCCCTGGAAAAAGTGAAGATCGTGGATGAATTGCAGAAAAATGCCGGTCCGGTTGCCATGGTTGGAGACGGAATCAATGATGCCCCAGCCATGCTTCAGGCGGACCTTAGCGTTGCCATGAATTCCGGAGCCCATTTTGGGAAGGAAGCTTCCCATATTGTACTAATGAGAAACGATCTGCGACAGATTTCGGTTTTCATGAATATTGCAGACCGGGTTCAGAAAAAGATCCGTCAGAACCTGGCATGGGCGTTTGCATATAACGCTGCCGGCATCCCGCTGGCAGCCTTCGGATTTTTAAATCCCATTTTTGCCGCAAGCGCCATGCTCATGAGCAGTTTGAGCATTATCGGAAATACGCTGCTGCTGATAAAAAAATGATTAAAAACCGGATTACATGGATGGCAGCGGGGCTATGGGTTCTGATATTTCTCTGGAATTCCGATGGTCAGGCGGATTCCGGGACAGGAGAGCAGATCCCCGCCTTTGCCCCGGGTGAAAAACTGACCTTTCAAATGAAATGGAGCTTCATGCCGGTGGGTGAGGCGGTGATGGAAGTCCTTCCCATGAAGTCCATGAATGGAGTCATTGCCTATCATTTTTCAGTTACGGCGCGAAGCAATCCGTTTGTGGATATGTTTTATAAGGTCAGAGACCGGATCGATGCATTTGCCGACAGGGAGATGACCCGTTCCGTTCATTATCAGCAAAGTCAGGAAGAAGGAACCACCCGAAGGGAAATCACGGTAAATTTTGATTTAAAAAAGAACCGGGCGGAGTATTCGGATTTCGGGAAACGGTTAAAACCGATCCCCCTGATTCCCGGGACCTTTGATCCGTTATCCGTCTTCTATTATGCCCGGTTTCAGGAGCTCGAAACCGGGCTGGTGATGGAAAAACCGGTAACGGACGGCAAGCGATGTGTCATCGGAAGAGCCACGGTAATCCGCCGGGAGAAAATTAAGATCAAGGGTAAACCCTTTGATACCTATCTGCTTGAGCCGAGATGCGAGGAAATCCGGGGCGTTTTTGAGAAGAGCCCGGGGGCAAAAGTGGAGGTATGGGTGACGGCCGATGCATATAAAATTCCCATCAGAGTAAGAAGCAAAGTGATTGTCGGCAGTTTTATCGGTGAGCTGATTTCAGCTTCCGGGACCGGGAGCCTTGTCGCCAAATGAACATCCGAATGAAACGCATTCTATGTGCGGTCGATTTTTCGCACTTTTCAAAAGGCGTAATCGAATACGGAAAAGAGTTTTCAAGAAAAACCGGATCGAGACTCCTGGTCTTTCATTCGGTTTTTTCTCCTCAGGATCCGCTTTACGGGTCTACCCTGTTTGAACGGGGAGGAGAGCAGGAAAACCGGATTTCAGAGGCTTCAGAAGCCATCAGGAAGCTGATGGCCGATGCAGATGTGGATTGGGAACCGGTGATCAGTGTCGGAGATCCGGTGGTCGAAGTGATCCGGGTCGGAAGGGATCGGGAAATTGACCTGGTCATCGCCGCCAGCCATGGATTATCCGGATTCAAGCGGATGTTTCTCGGAACAGTGGTGGAGCGGATCGCAAATAGAATTCCGTATCCGGTAATGGTGGTTCGATGGGAAACGCATTTCACGGATGGCGGCATGGAGACCCCTGCCCGGCCGGAGCCCCGGGAGATCGCTGTCTGCTGCGGGTTTTCCAGGGAAAGCCGACGCCTGGTGGAATTCGGGGTTGGAATGGCTTTGCTCTGGAAATCATCCCTGACGCTTATCCATTCCATAGAAGCCCCTGCTGAACAGAGTTCCGTGCAATTCGGATGCGGCTCTTACAGAGATATCCAGAAATATATGCAGGATCGATTCTCCGCGCAGCTTCTTGATTTGATTCCGGCCGCTGTGCGGAATGATATTCCCAGCCGGGCGGTTATCCTGCAGGGGGTTCCTGGAGAACAGATCATGCATTACACCAAAACGAATTGGCCGGATCTATTGATTGCAGGGATCCGGCATCACGGCCCTATCGAAAAATTCATCATCGGGACGACCACCAGGACGCTGCTTCGGCACTCCCCGATATCGGTCCTGACGGTCCCGACCCCTCCGGAGGAAATGGAACCGGTTGGAAGGACATATCCGAAAAATGCATAAGACAGGAGTTGTGAGAGACGATCGATATTTAAATCACCGGACATCCCCCGGACATCCGGAAAACCATAGGCGCCTGGAGGCGATATATGCGGTTCTGGAGAGTTCGGACCTTTCGGATCGGCTTGAGAATATTCTGCCGAGGGCCGCAGATAAAAAAGAAATCGAGCTGATTCATTCCCCGGAATACTTAAAAAGAATTGCTCAGACCGCAGAACGCGAATTCAGTTACCTGACGCCGGATACGAATACTTCATCAGGTTCCTACCTGGCAGCCCTGCTGGCGGCGGGAGGGCTGCTGGAGGCGATCGACAAGGTCAACTCCGGAGAGCTCAACAACGCCATGGCCCTGGTCAGGCCTCCTGGGCATCATGCGGAAAAAGGGCGCGCCATGGGGTTCTGCCTGTTCAATAATGTGGCCATCGGCGCCAAGTTCGCCCGTCGAGTTTTGGGCCTTGATCGTGTTCTCATCGTAGACTGGGATGTCCACCATGGAAACGGGACTCAGCACTCGTTTGAAAATGACCCTTCGGTCTTGTTTTTTTCAGTTCATCAGTATCCGCTCTATCCCGGAACCGGCCTTTTTACCGAAGTCGGGATCGGCAAAGGAGAGGGATTTACAATGAATCTTCCCTTGCCGAAAGGATATGGAGATGGAGAATATGCCGCCATCTTCGAGACGCTTCTGAAACCCGCAGCCCTTGAATTTAATCCGGATATCATTCTGGTATCTGCCGGCTTTGACGCCCATTTCTCTGACCCTCTCGGAGGGATGAGACTCTCTTCAGCAGGGTATGCCGCATTAACCCGTTCTCTGATGGATATTGCCTCTGCATGTTGCAGCGGCAAACTCGTATTAACCCTTGAAGGAGGATATCATCTGGGTGCATTGGAGGCCTCGATCCGAAGCGTGTTACTGGAATTGTCCGAATCGTCACAAACCGATATCCGCCACATGGCCGGGGAATCGGATTCAAAGAAGCTCGATTATGCGGTCAGCCGTTTCACTCATGTTCATCGGCCGTTTTGGAAAAGCCTCTGATTTCTCCAAAAAAAGGATGGGTCATGGACAAAATCAAGATAATGGAAGCCTCGGTGACCAAATGGCAGCGGATCATCTCAAAGAATGGAGCGGATGGCGGCGTTTATGATTGTCCTCCCTGCCGCATCTATTACTGGGTTTTCTGCAACGGATGTCCGATCTCGGAATACACCGGTAAGAGGTTCTGCAAAGGAACCCCCTATGTGGAGTGGTTCTGGCATCATCAATACGACCATGGACGTCTGAGAAGAAAAATCTTTTGCCCGGACTGTCTGCGGATGGCTCAAGCCATGAGGGATTTCATGAAAAAAATCGTGGATCATTTAAAAAGCCAATCCGCCCAATCCGACTCTGAAGCATCTTCCGCCCATCATGTGGAAAAATCGCTTTGATGAAATGAACCCCATGCCGGGACCCGGAAACGTCAATCCATGGGAGGATGCATGGAGATGACGGCGGTGCTGTTGGGAGGAGCCGAGCTTCTTCTCCTGGGGGTGGGTGCGCTGCTTCTGTTTATCCGCATGGATTACTCTGTTGCGGAAGCGGTCTCTTATGCGGTGATCACAACCCTCATGTGCCTCTCCTGTATTTTTCAGATCACTTTTCTGATCGGATTCCCGTTTATCGCCGTGGGCATGGAAGTTCTTCTCCTCTTCCTGGCGATGATAGGAGTTTTCAGAAATCGGAAAGAGCTCTCTAAAATCGGCCCTGCGGTTTTATTTATGTTGTCACGGCATCCGGTCGCCTTGGGCGGAATGTTAATTTCCGGGATCCTCCTGGTGATTATTCCTTTTTTCGACTTACCGGCTGAAGGCGTATGGGAGAGTGTCGAACCGGTTTTTCGCACTCGTGAAGATCAACCCGTTTTTATGACCCCTGGAGATCCGATATCGGAGACCGGATGGACTTCGGTAAATATTCTCCTTCTTCCGTATCTGTTTACGCGGCACGGCACAATGCTTGGGACCGGCCTCATCGGATTTTTTGGGTATGTGGGGATCGGATTTTCAACCTATGCGCTCTCAAGGCGATATTCCTGGCCGTCCACTGCCATTACCGTGAGCATGGTGGTCATGAGCCTCCCCAGATTTGTATTTCAAGCCATATCCCCCGGGGATGAGATTCTGCCGGCGGCGGTGTCGCTTTTTTGTATTCTTGGAGTTTACCGTGTGGCGGAACAGCCGAATATTCGAGATCTCCTTCTCCTGATCCTAGGGATCCTTTTTGGAATCTCCGGAGGCATGTTAAGCCTGGTTTTTCCTCTGATCCTGCTGGTGGTTTCAACGGTGATCCTTCTCAGGCGCCACGGGGTTTCGGTCTGGGTGAAAATGGCCAGAGACCATTGGAGAATGATCTGCTTATCCGGATTTCCGGCCTTTATTTTTTCCCAGTCCTGGCTGACGGTATTGAATTTATTTCAATATCGGACGTCGAATCGAAACCTCGCTCAAGAATGGGCCTATAACACGGACGGAATCATGGGCGCGTTTGCCAACCTGATCCGGTATTTTTCAGAAGGGATTTATCTGCCCCGCCGGGGGATCTATCTGATGCAGAAGTTTTTCGGCATAAATACGGACAGCCTGTTCCCGGGGTTACTCGACCGGATTCCCTGGATATTCGGAAGCCGCGGTGCATCGGTTCCGTTTTCATTCTCTCATCTTGCAGGCAATCCTGTTATCGGATTCGGCCCCCTTGCATTAATCCTGATCTGGCCTGCGATCATTTACACCCTCTTGAGAGGCCCCCAGAAGCTGAAAACGATTGCGTGGGGGCTTCTGGTTTATGTCTATCTGGTGGCGTTGATTCCGGCCTGGACACCCCTTAATGTCCGATATTTCAGTCACTTTTATGCCTGCGGCGGCTTCCTGACGGCCCTTTTGCTTCCGCCATGGAGGCTCACCCGAAAAGGAAAGACAGCCGTTCAGATCGTCTGCATCGGACTGCTGACAACTGTTTTTTGGTATCTCCTGAATTGAAGAGGTATCTCTTATAACCGGTTGGATCGTTTTTCTGGTTTCAGCTCCGAGATTTTTTTTCAGCTTTTAACCGGTAGGAAGTCGGTTGAACCCACCGGTCCACATCCCCCGCATAGAACCATTTGTCCGGAAAGCCCCGGCGGCTGATAAATGTGGGGTTTGCCGCCCATCGGGTCAGGTCCTGATAGGCCTGATGAATTTTCCGAAAAAAGACGGCATCTCCGCCTGAATCCGGATGATGTTTTTTTGCCTGCCGTCGATATGCGATTTTAATCTTCTGATGGATTTTGGGAGAATCGAGGTCCCCCGGATCCATTTGGAGAGAGGTAATCGATCGGCTGATCTGGGAGGGTCGTCGCATCAGAAGAGGTTTGACGGAATCGCAGGGAAGATGGTTTTTGGTCGCTTTTTCAAGAAGAAATCGGGAAGCCAGGTATCGCTTGTGCGTTCTATTTTTTTCAGCCCACCACGTATTTCCCAGTCTGTTGGCCATATGACAAAAATCATCCGCAGGTGTGGAACCGGTCAACCGGGGGTAAATAAAACTGAAGAGAATACCGGACTCATAGGTAAGGATATCCAGTACGATCAAGGTGTCGGTAAAATAAAAGGTCGCATATCGGGTATTGAGCGCTCGCAGCAATCCGGTTCGCATGTTGAGTCTTTGCCTGAGTTTTTGGCGGCACTCCAGGGAACAGTATTTCCGGCGTCCCATATTTTTCAAGGTTCCGCATGACAGGCATCTCTGTTTCGGTCTCTCTTTATCCGGTTTTAATGTTATCAGGGCGGCGATCATGGGAGTATCGGAGAAAGGGTTGTTCAAAATTTTTCTGAAGCTTCATGAAGCAATCTCTGGGTGGACGGATCAAACCAGCAGTTTACAAACTCTGCGATTTTTTGCCTGAAATTTGTTTCATATTCCCGACGGATGGCTTCCACACGATTTGCCTTGATCAGGGAAAAAGCCCTGCGGGGAAATGCGGCCAGGGCTGCAATTTCCGTTGCGGCGGCTTCTTCCAGTTCCGGCTGGGGAAATATTTTGTCGATCAGTCCTGATGCCAGGGACTCCTCGGGTTTAAAAAAATCACCCCGATAGATCATATCCCTGGCGATTCTATCTCCGATGACATATCGGAGGATCAGATCTGCAAGGAAAGGAACCGGAACTCCAAGCTTGATTTCATTGAGTCCGAGCAGTTTTTTTCCGGGTGCAGAGTATCTGAAGTCGCACGCCAGGGATAAAATAGACCCTCCGGCAATGGCATGCCCGGAAATTACTGCTGCCGTTGGAATGGGGAGGCAGAAAAGGTCGAGGGTTGTTCTTTCAAAAAGCTGATAAAACTCAACCAGATCGGATCGGTTCAGCTTCAATAGAGACGGGAGGTCGAATCCGATGCTGAAAAATTTGTCATTCCCCGTGATGAGGAGTCCTCCGTACTGCGTTGAAGCCTGCTGCAGGGTTTCCGACAATTCCTTGACCAGGGGCCAGTCAATGGAATTTGTCGCTCTGTTTGAAAGACAGAGAATTCCGACCTGATCCCTGTTTTTGGTGATTATTCTTGACATTCTTTCATACATCCGGATTAATTCGGATCCGAGGATAACCGTAAAATCATCATTTTGAAACCGTGAAAGTAGATCTCAAAGGATTACCGGTGTCAAGAAAAATTTGGGGAAGAGAAAAAAGGACGCATCATGCATTATGAAGGAAATATCATCAGACCTCCCAGCGAAGCGGACAGCATTCTGCTTCAGGTTACCGTGGGATGTTCTCGAAATAAATGCACATTCTGCGGAACGTATCGAGGAGAGCGGTTTCGAATCAAAGACGATTCCATCATCAGACAGGATATCGCTTTTGCGGCAACCCATTGCAAACGGCTGCGGCGGGTTTTTTTATGCGACGGGGATGCCCTGATCATTCCCCGGAAACGGCTGATACCGCTGTTGTCTGAAATTAAAAAAGAGCTTCCCTGGGTGACCCGCGTGGGGGCTTATGCCAATGCGAAAAGCATTCACATGAAAAGCCCGGAGGAACTCGATGAATTGAAATCGCTGGGTCTTGGAATATTGTATATGGGTCTGGAGTCCGGAGATGATGTGACATTGGAAAAGATCAATAAAGGTGCCAACGCACAAACCATGATCGAGATGGGTCAAAAAGTCAGAAGCTCCGGGATCAAGCTCTCCATCACGGTTCTGCTTGGGATTGCGGGGAGGGATCGATCGGAAATCCACGCCCGGGAAACCGGTAGGGTTCTTTCAGCCATTGATCCCGAGTTTGTGGGAGCGTTGAGCCTGATCCTGATTCCCGGGACACCGCTTTATGAGGATCATGCTTCCGGCCGGTTTGAAATGATCTCGCCTGAGGAACTTTTGAAAGAACTCAGGATCATGATTGCAAATACAGACCTTACCAGAGGGCAGTTTCACGCCAATCATGCTTCAAATTATCTTCCCATCAAGGCGAGGCTTCCCAGGGATAAAGAGCAGGTTTTGAATCTTATCGACATGGCCGTTGCCGGACAGATCAGACTGAAACCCGGATGGTTACGGGCATTATGAGCGGGTTCCTCAACTGTCGTCTTGTCCGGGGATCGGGCGAAAATTAGACAGAATTCGATCTCCTGTTAAACCGCTTGCATAAAGATTTAAAACATGGGTAAAAGTCCGCTCGATCCCAAATTGAAAAAGGAGGATAGAGAGATGACCGAGGACTCTTCAAGAAGCCGGCGGGAATTTGATGAACTTTGCATCAATACGATCAGGACCCTTTCCATGGATGCGGTCCAGAAGGCCAATTCCGGACATCCGGGAGCCCCAATGGGGCTGGCTCCCGCAGCATATGTCCTGTGGAGATGGGTGATGAAATACAATCCCAGGAATCCAAAATGGACGGATCGGGACCGGTTTGTTCTCTCCGGCGGACATGCGTCCATGCTCCTTTACAGCATGCTTCATCTGACCGGATATGACGTGGAACTGGAGGATATCCGACGGTTCAGACAGTGGGGGAGCATCACTCCAGGGCACCCTGAATTCGGACATACTCCCGGAGTCGAAACAACCACCGGTCCCTTGGGCCAGGGATTCGCCGACGCTGTCGGAATGGCGATGGCTGAACGGCATCTGGCCGCCCGCTTCAATCGGCCCGGACATGAAATCGTGGATCATTTTACCTATGTGATGTGCGGCGATGGAGATATGATGGAGGGGATCACCTCGGAGGCTGCTTCCCTGGCCGGGCACCTGGGATTGGGAAAGCTCATCGTGATTTATGATGACAATAAAATATCCATCGAAGGCCCCACCGCCCTTGCGTTTACCGAAGACGTGGCCATGAGGTTTGCCGCCTATCACTGGGACGTACACCGGGTTGCGGATGGAAATGATGTGGAGGCCGTTCGAAAGGCTCTTTCCGAAGCCAAAGCCGACGTGTCTCGACCGTCTCTGATCCTTTTAAGAACCCATATCGCCTATGGAAGTCCCA
>JBFMEI010000006.1:0-18032 GCA_040753295.1 Thermodesulfobacteriota bacterium
ATGCCAAAAAAATTTATAAAAGAAATACCAACGCATGCAACCATAATCCATCGTTTAAAAAATTCCAAACAGGGTCCACCGGGCATACGACAGTATCACCCGGCACCCTCTTCCTTGCATCTTCAGCAAACTCAAGAACCGCTCAATTTAGGGTATTCTTTCCTTTGTTTTTCTGAATCTTATTGAAAAAAAATCAATTCCCTGATAAGAATTTATGCATTCTCCAAAAGAGGACTCCCTTCTTATGGTTCAATCAAAAGCGTTGGAAATCAACCTGGCCGACTATCATGTCGACGTTTCCATTGATTCCAAATATCTGATCCTGCAACAGGTCATGTCCCGGTACTACGGATTGATGGATGGTATAAACGCCTTCCTCAAAGAGCTTTCCCATCCGTATCGGAACTGGGCATTTATTGTTTCTGAAGCCAGAGGGTTTTCTCTTGATTATTTTCACCTCCTCAGAACTCATCCGGTAGGAGAAGAAGCCGCTTCTCTTTTTATCGACATCCTCATGGGCGCTGTGGAATCCTCACCAGAGATGGATGTGAGAGAAAATGCTGCGGATACCCTTCTCGTTTATATTCAAAAAATCATTCGAGAATCCGGACCGGAATTCAAGCGGTTTTATCCTGCTGTCAACTTCGCGTTTCAACGTATTACAGATCTGAACGATGATCTCTTTTTTCTGTTTGTAAAGAGCTTTTACCAGATCCGGAAATTTGGAGATTTACTCCTCAAATATGCTCCGGATTCCCAAGATGAATTCGGATCTCTCACTCTTCTGCTGTCGAGGGCTTATGCCATCGCCTATGCATACTGGCTGAATGAAGCGGACCCGAAAATCTGGTTTGAAAAAGAAATTCTTGAAGAGCAGAAAATCATAACTATTTCAGATATTTTCAGGAATATCTCGCATGAACGGATTTATTTCTGGAAAGCCGAACTGGATGCCATAATCAAAAATTGCGCCCCCGGATCCAGAGATCTGCTCTCGGCGTTGACGAGTCTTTCCGGATTTGCCCAGATCGTTCAGGAATACCGGAATATCCCGAATCGGCTGTTGGAATCCGGTAAAACAACCGGCCAGGGAAATCGTTGGAAGGTGATATTTTTATTTCACATCATGGGCATCAACGGCCTTTCCGCCCTTCATGAGGAGGCATTGCGGGAGATCAATCAGACAATCAGTTGGCTCATCGAGCATGAAAAAGGGTGGAATATCGAAAAGCTTTTAAATCAAGCGTTTATCATTTTAAAAAACAGCATCAACAAATTCCCCTCCGCCGCTTTAAACGGAATCTTGAATATGGGGAAAGGGGTTTATAACACAGAAAAAGCAGACCTTGTTCAGATGTTCATCAATGCAGTTATTGACCTTGGATTTCAGACCCCTAAAATCACGGGCGTGGGTAATGATTGGCAGATCAAGGTCAACAGCGCCCATCTTCTCAACATTCGAACCTGGCTTGAGCTGATCGAGCAGAATCCAAAGCAATCGGTCAATCTCCTCTCATGTCTGGTCATTTATTTATCGGTCTGCGGCGTCTTTATTAAAGACACGGACCTGTTTCCGCGCGACATCACCCGCTTTCTTAATTCGGATATCAGTCCGGTATATAACCTTGCCAAGCAATTGGCCCGCCTCTTTCCGGCATATTTCAATGATATCGGCGCCGAGGGAAAATTAAGGGACATTTCCACAACCATCGATGAAATTACTCATCGAAAAGATGTGCTGATCCATTTTTTAAGAAAACAAAGCCATGTGGAAAGCAGCAACCAGATTGTTGATTTCATGGAAGCCACCTTTGATTTCTGGAAAACCGGTGATAAGGACCTCATAAAATCCTTTGTGCCGCCAGGAATCTTCGAACAGATCCAATCCGATGGACTCTATTTTGACGGACCCTGCCGGATCATGAATCATCTCGACTCAAAAGGGATCCAATCCCCCAAGGCTCTTCTGCGGATAACCGAGGAAGAGCTCCGGAACCTGATCCATGAAGTCGAAGGCATATCAGACAAAGACCGGGAGAGAGTTGCACTCGCAGGGTCATTTTATAAGACGCTGCACCAGAAGTATACCCTTGATCCATTTTCCCTGGAAGAGTATCTCAACCAGATCAATTCGGATTTATTTCCGGATATCAGCCGCTTGAAAGGGGCTTTGGCTGAAAAGAACCTCAAAAAAAAGCTTTTCCGGATTTTGGATTATCTGGAGCTGTTAAAAAGCTTTATCTTATCCGGCAAATCCTATGAAGTGAAAGAGGATATCTACAAAAAACGACATATAACGGTTGATATCCCCTCCACCTACGGAAGCTATCATGAAATGAAGTTTGATGCTCTTGGATTGTCATTTCGACTCGAAAGTTTTGTGAACGTTCTCTTTGAAACGCTGATCGCCGAATTCGATTTCAGCCTGATCACCAAAGCCACCTTTTTCCAGATTTTCGACCTGCTTATTCTTTTTGATAAAGCGCTGAAACTTGACGGAATCTCCTCCTTGGAGATTGAACGGCAGCTCGATCTGATTTCCCATTCACTTGAAGTCAAAGGGTTTACGTTTACTCAGTATCTCGACATTTTCAAGGGGCTTTCTCAGGCCGTATCCAATGTCATCCATGACTATTTCAACAATATTCATGAACCGAATATGGTGAAAATATTATCACGCCTTGAGCCGGATCAGGTCCTCTCCAAATATATCCCGCAGGATGCATCTTCTCCAATCGACAGCATTAAGCACCGGATTTCGGAAATCTTTTTTCGGGATCGCATTGCACTCTCCCTTGGACTCCAGCAATTTGATGTCTTTGTAAGCCGGATACTCAGAACCCTCTTCCATCAGGCAGATCAACTCCCCAAAGAAAAGCTTCATCAGCTCCTTCTCTACGATCCTGAACGCGCCATGATGTCCATCAGTCAGGCAAAAAGCAAAATATCAGGAGTGATTTATCTCGGAAGCAAGGGGTTTAACCTGATCAAACTCCATAATTTCGGTTTTCCGGTTCCTCCTGGGTTTATTATCACAACAGAAGTATTTCGTTTCAAAGAGGCGATTAAGGGATTTCCACAGGCAGAACAAAATCTCACGGATCAGGTATGCCACCATATCGCCCATCTTGAAAAAACCACGGGGAAGGTTTTCGGGGAAGCAAAAAACCCGCTCCTCTTTTCCGTCAGAAGCGGGGCTTCCATTTCACAACCCGGAATGATGGATACATTTCTTAACGTCGGAATGAATGAATCGATTGCCGAAGGGCTTTCAGAAAAAAACAGAAATCCCTGGTTTGCCTGGGATAATTATCGCCGCTACCTGCAATGCTATGGAATGTCTTTTGGAATTGAGCGGGATGAATTCGATGCCGTGATTAACCGGTTCAAACAGGAACTCGGAATTCCGCTGAAACGGGATTTCTCAGGGGAGCAGATGCGCCGGGTAGCGCTTGCCTACAAAGAGATGATCCGTGATTGCGCTATTCCCATCGAAGAAGATCCGTTCCGTCAACTCATGATCACCATTGAGAGGGTTTTTGTCTCCTGGGATTCTTCAAAAGCCAAAGCATATCGAAAAATATTAGGGATTTCCGATGACTGGGGAACCGCGGTGACTATTCAATCCATGGTTTTCGGTAATCGTTCCCGAAAATCCGGATCAGGAGTCATATTTACCCACAATCCCCGTTGGTCAGGTGATGCTCTTCGATTGTGGGGGGACTTTACGCTCGGAAACCAGGGAGAAGATGTCGCCATGGGACTGGTGACCACCCTTCCGATTTCCATCAATCAGCAGGAAATAGAGATGCGGGATACGGATGTTACCCTTGAAAGTCATTTTCCGGAGATCTATAATAGGTTGTATCACTGGTCGAACGATCTGATCTATAAAAAGGGGTGGGGACCTCAGGAAATCGAATTTACGTTTGAAAGCCCGTCTGCCGAAGATCTTTACCTGTTGCAAGCCAGAGACATGGTCATTCGAGAACGGAAGGCGGTTTTCACGTTTGACTATTCACAGGTCGATAAAGCGCGGTACCTCGGCCATGGAATCGGCGCAGGCGGCGGTGCATTGAGCGGACGAGCGGTATTTTCTCTGAAAGAAATCGACAAATGGCGGAAGAAAGAACCTGATACGGCGCTTATTCTTATTAGAAGTGACACGGTACCGGACGATATCCGGGAAATTCACGCGGCAGACGGCCTCCTGACCGCCCGGGGCGGAGTCACCTCCCATGCAGCAGTCGTGGCTCACCGCATGAGCAAAACCTGCGTTGTGGGATGTGATACCCTTGTCTGCAGAGAAAAGGAAAAAAGCTGCGAATTTGATAAGACCGTCATTCATTCCGGAGATTTTATCAGCATTGACGGACACGAAGGTTCTGTATACATCGGCTATATCGATGCAAATCCCGGTTAAACGAAGGAGTGGTTGAGGCGTTGAATCTATTTTTAATTCTAAAACACCTGATTCGGGGAAACAAGTCGATAACTTACTTATAAGGACATAGACGATGAAACTTGGTATCAATGGAATGGGAAGAATCGGAAAATTAACGGTCTGGAACCATATTTCTAGAAAATATTTTGATGAACTGGTCGTCAACATCGGTCGCCGGGCCGGCACTTCGATTTACGATATCGCCCATTATCTTGAGCGGGATTCCACCTACGGGATGCTCCATGCCTATCTCTACGGCCATCAGGCACAGCCGGTTATCCGGGATATTGATGAAAAGACCGGATCCATGAAAGTCGATGGAATCCGTATCACGTTTTTAAGAACCCACCGCAATCCTCTTGATATCGGATGGAAAGAGCATGGTGTCAAGGTGGTGGTGGATACAACGGGTAAATTCTTGGACCCGACGCTCCCTCCGGATCATCCGAAAGGATCTGTTCGCGGGCATCTGACCTCAGGCGCTGAAAAAGTAATTGTATCCGCACCCTTTAAGATTAAAGACAAAGGGAAAAAAATGCCGGAAGATAGCGTAACAACGGTAATGGGAATCAACCATAACGCTTATGACCCGAAACATCATCGAATCGTTTCCCACGCATCATGTACAACCACCTGTCTGGCACACATGATTAAACCGATTCTCAATCATTTTGGATCAAAAAAGCTTTTAAGCGCATCCATGGCCACGGTGCATGCCGCAACCGGCTCTCAGGAGGTACTGGACCGCCTCCCTGAATCCGGAAAAGAGGACCTTCGAAAAAACAGAAGCATCATGAACAATATCATCCTCACGACAACCGGTGCTGCAAAGGCTCTTGCCCTCGTGATTCCAGAGATGGGGAATGTCGGGCTCATTGCAGAATCCGTAAGAATTCCAGTTTCCACCGGATCCCTTATCATCCTGGTTCTTAATCTTCAGGAAGAGATCAACGGCCGGCCGATCCGCAAGGAGTTGATCAACACCATATACAAACAGGCAGCCGATCTTGATCCCAACGGTTATCTTCATTATACGGACAAACAGAACGTCTCCGTCGATATCATCGGGATACCGAATGCCGCTGCCATTATCGAAGGACATGAAACTCATACCCGAACAGCCGAAATCTCGATTGATCTGAAGTCTGTCCCCGGGATTGATCAAAACATCATCTCATCCTTTCCTGAACATCGGATTCGGATTCCCATTACTCAAGTGGTTGTCTATGGATGGTATGATAATGAAATGGGAGGATATGTTCACCTTCTTGGAGAACGGACGGTTACTCTGGCTGAATATATCGGATAGTCGACTCATCTTTCCGAAAACCGTAAATAGAAATACAAAGAGATCAAATGGAAGCCAAATTAAAAGATTCTTATCAGTCTTTGTCCGGGTTCAAGACAATCCCGCAGGGACAAATTCAGACCGATCCACCTTCGGGTCGGCAAGAATGCTGAGAAAAAGCCTCAAAGACCCGGTCGGGTCTTGGAGAAGATCTGCAGAAAACCGTAAAGCAAGGCAGATTTGATCCTGGTAGTATCCCCAGAGCAACTCACACACTCATGCTTCGGGATTATCTCGGGAGCTTTAAAGCCCGATGGGGCATCGGACGGATGAGATATACAATTAACCCCGGGTTATACGCCCTTGGCACACCGGATGCCGAATCGATGGTTCTGGTCACCGGGAACTATAAAATGAGCTTTGACAGACTTCGAAGCGCCCTTCCCGGATTCAGTGCGTGGATTCTCGTGCTGGATACCAAAGGGATCAATGTATGGTGTGCTGCCGGAAAGGGAAGTTTCGGAACCGATGAACTGGTAAAGCGCATCCTTGCAGTCAGGCTTGATCAGGTGGTCACCCATCGCCGACTGATCCTTCCACAGTTATCCGCCCCTGGTGTTGCAGCCCATGAGGTGAAAAAGAGGGCTGGATTTTCAGTCCGTTACGGCCCGATTAAAGCTTCGGATATTCCTCGCTTTATTGAATCAGGATTCAAAGCCGACCCTCAGATGCGGCAGAAGAGCTTCGGACTTCTGGAACGGATGATCCTGATTCCCGTTGAACTGGTCACCGCCCTAAAATGGTTTGCCTTTATTATTGCAGCGTTTTTATTCACAGAAGGAATTTCAGGGCCTGAGAGTTTCTGGATCAATATCACGGAAAATGCCCTGTTCACCACCTTGGCATTGACCGGCGCTCTGGCTGCCGGAACGATTCTTACCCCGATATTTCTCCCCTGGATTCCAGGCCGTGCGTTTTCTCTTAAAGGAGGTATCGCAGGAATCCTTATTTTTATCCTGCTGTGGATTTATCGGAACCCCGATTTAAACTCAGGGACTCTCCTTCTGGAATTGACCGGATGGTTTTTTATGATTCCTTCCATATCTGCATTCCTGGGAATGAATTTCACCGGGGCGTCGACGTATACTTCACTGTCGGGGGTCAAGAAGGAGATGAAATGGGCGATCCCTTTTGAAATCTCCGGAACCCTACTTGGGCTTGTCTTATGGCTGGGTTCAAAATGGATATAATGGGAGGAACAAAAATGGGAAAATTGATTTATCTGAAAAATGTCGTGACATTATCCCTTGACCCGGAAAAATGCATCGGGTGCGGAATGTGTCTCATTGTCTGCCCTCAGGCCGTATTTTCTCTCTGCAATGGAAATGCCGTCATTGTAAATCGCGACGGTTGCATTGAATGCGGCGCATGTGCCAAAAATTGTCGCGCAGAAGCTCTTTCAGTAGAGACCGGAGTCGGTTGTGCGGCAGCCGTAATTAACACTGCTTTGGGGAGGAAAAATGAGTCATGCTGCTGCATTATCGAACCTCAGAGAAATCCGAATCCCTGTTCGGATCCCCGCCCCTCTCAATCCCGAAGCGGATGCTGTTGAGGGCAGCCGGAAAGAGAATCTCTATTCCATGTCAAACTCCTTGAAGTCGAACCAGTAGCCGTTTTTCTCTAGAAAATCGAGTTCCATCTGAACCGCATGCGTATGGGCATCTTCGATTTCAACAAATCTTGCAAACATTTCGCGCCCGCTCTTCGGAAACGTTTGAACCATATCTTTATAAAAGTTGCTCGTTTCAACCTCCACCTGAAGCGCCCGGCTTAAAATCTGCTTTTCATCCCCCAGATCTTTTTTCGGCATCCGTTTTTCGAGTTTCGCCGTTTCATCCGGAATTCTTTGATCAAACCGAATCCGGGTCATCAATTCTTCATGGTGAAGTCTCCCGGTTTTTCGAAGCAAGTCCAACCGGCTTTCCAGATACTCCATATGATGCTGTTCATCGTCCCGGAGAGCAGCCAGAAATTTCCTGCCCGCAGGATCCAAAATCCGGTTCACCGAGTCTCCATAGAGATCCCGAATCCGGTTCTCAAATGAAATGGCGGTCTGGATCGCTTCTTCCAGATTCATCTTCCTTTCCTTTCCTCATTCCGGTGGGATTTGAATAGGACGATTTATGATGTGCCCGAAGCGGATCCGCACATCAGGTTCGTTGTAAAAAAGAACTGCGCGTCATCCCGGCACCCATCGAGTCTCTTAAAACGAGCCTTGCATCACGGAGCTTATCAAGACCGGCGTTTATCTCATATCCCTGAATCCGGTCCGGATGCAGCACTCCTCTTTTAAGATCGTACGGAAGCCGCAACATGCAAACCACAGAGCAATTTCCCCGGACATGAATATTGGTCGCCATTTTGTTTGCGATAAAATCCGAGACCGCTTTTTTAACATCCGGATGAATTCCGTTGAAAAGCTGTTCCAGCATCATCGGAATTATCGCAAAATTCGCCTGATGTTCGATGAGAAGCTCAACATCTTCCAGTGACAGGCGGTTTCTTGTCAACAAGCGACTCAAATGTGTCGGGGCTCCCCGGGTCGCATAAAGAAATACCCCTTTTCCATTCATTTCTCCAAAAACATCCGATTCGTCCGCAACGGCTTGAATATAATCTGCAAAACATCCATGTGTCTGTGTCAGTGTGTCCACAACGCCCATACGGGGTGGTTCGAACTGAAATCCGAACCCTTTATGAACGGCAATGCGTGTTTCCCATCGATCGGATAAAAAAACGGAGACCATTGTATTGTATTTTCCGGATCTGACATAGGCTTTAGCGATCTGTTCAACGGTTTCAGGATTCTTGTCGAGCGTCATGATATCAAAGGCAAACGACCGGACATGGTGATCATAAAATTCCAATGCTTCCTTGAACTTCAGAAAAGTTCCTTTTTTTGTCCGCTCAGGATACATCTGTTCCACAACAGAATGCTGAATCCTGGAGGCCACCGCCGGAATCCGGTACTCCAGTTTCCCCAATTGGTTATCCACGATGATCCCATCAATTCTGCCCGTTCCCACGACCTTTTGGATCGCCCGGCCGATTTCCAGGAATTGATTTGACCCAGGTGAAAAAGGAGGAATCCGGACCGATTCACAGCTTCCCGAAGGATGGGCATGAATCCGGGTTTTCAGTGCGCTTGCCATCGCATCATCCCCGAAAATAATATGAGCCGTATCGTCAGGCCTGAACGCCTGTGCACGATGGAGGTTTTCCGCTACGACAATCAGCGTGATATCATCGGTTGTAAGGAATCCGCTCAACGAGAGTACAAACGCCATCTCCACGGAAACATTGAAACCCGGACATCCGGCATAAAGATCAAACACAATCGCCTTCGGAGAATGGGATCGCACGATTTCATAGGGATACCGGATCAAAGGCCCCTTATCATATTTATCGTCACCGACATTTGTCGCTCCAATGACAACCCGGATTTTTGAAGGGTCGATGTCTGAAGATTCAAGCAGATTTTCAACTGCAGTCACTCCGATTCGTTCGTTTGGAAGCGCGGCAATCCGAGTTCGAACCCCCACTCGCTCTTCAATTGTCTTGTTGTTGACCGGGATGTTTCCCTTAAAATACATCCCTTTTCCTTCAAAAATGGAATTGTCAATGGGAATGCCGCCGTTCCATGCACCTTGTGCAATTTCCGTTAATACCGCTTCAATGGTCAATGGTTTTCCCTCTTTACAGGCGCCAGTATTGGATGGAGTGTTCTTTTGCCTCTGCAGGATCAAAAGCTCCTTTGACATCTACTACCAAGGGAGTGCTGTTTGAACATAAACTCGCGATTCGTTGAAGCCCCATCTCCCGGTAGGCATTATGAACCACTGCGATGATCACGGCATCCGATCCTGAAAGCTGGCTCCAGTCTTTAAGATCCACATGATAATACCGGGATGCCTCCCCAGGGTCTGCCAGCGGATCATGCACCAGAACCCGTATCCCATAATCTTTTAACTCGTTGATGATATCCACAACCTTGGTGTTTCGAATATCCGGTACATTTTCTTTAAACGTAATCCCCAGGATGGTCACGGTCGAACCTCGGACCTGGCGGCCGTCGGCGATAAGAAGCTTTACCGCCCGCTCGGCAATATACTTTCCCATATTATCGTTGATACGGCGTCCGGAAAGGATCATTTCCGGATGATAACCCAGTGATTCGGCCTTAAACGTCAAATAGTAGGGATCCACGCCGATGCAGTGCCCCCCAACAAGTCCTGGAACAAATTTTAAAAAATTCCACTTGGTTCCCGCGGCCTCCAGAACCTCATGAGTATCGATCCCCATGATATCGAAAATCATGGCCAGCTCATTCATCAACGCAATGTTCAGATCCCTCTGGGTGTTTTCAATAACCTTTGCCGCCTCGGCAACTTTAATGGAAGAGGCGACATGGACTCCTGCTTTCACTACCTGACGATAAACCCGGGATAATAGTTGTGTGGTTTCCTCGTTGCATCCGGATACAATTTTTATGATATTTTCAAGGCGGTGTTTTCGATCTCCGGGATTGATCCGCTCCGGAGAGTATCCTGCAGCAAAATCAATTCCGAATTTCAATCCGGATTCTTTTTCCAGAATCGGAACGCAGATTTCTTCAGTTGCTCCGGGATATACCGTTGACTCATAAACCACACACGTCCCTTTCGTCATCCGCTTTCCCACTGAAGTCGATGCACCTCGAAGCGGATTTAAATCCGGTATCCGATATTTATCGATCGGGGTTGGAACCGCCACGATGATGAATCGACATTTTGAAAGGAGTTCTTCATTATCAGTATATATGATTCTGGCAGTTTTCAATTCCTCATCAGGAACTTCAAGGGTTCGATCGTGTCCGACCCGAAGCTCCTCAATCCGGTCTCTTTTGAGATCATACCCGATAACTTCAAAATGCTTTGACAAGGTTACCGCAAGCGGAAGGCCCACATATCCCATTCCCACAACCGCCATGCGGTCGGTTCGGTTCATCAGCGATTCGAAAGTCACCATATTCTTCTCCGTTACTCTTCTCTCCCGGAAGAGCTCCATATCAAATTAAAAATCTCAGTTCCGACTGTTGTATTTTCCCCCGGTTAATTTGATTGTCGGGCCGACATAATTCTTGGCCGCACTTTTAACATAAAAGCGTTTCTCATGCACGTCAATTCCATGATTTCCGTTAACCGGCTTGTCGATCCGGCCGAATGCACGCTAATAATGCAATCCTTTCCGTCTGGTCCAGATGACGCCACTCTCCTTCTTCAAGACTCCCCAGTCGAACATTGGCGATCCGAATCCGTTTCAAATGGGTTACGGAATTCCCAAGCAGCTTAACCATGCGCCGGATTTGGCGGTTTTTCCCCTCCTGTAATATGATCCGAAACGAAGTTCGGGAAAGTCGATAAAGTGTTGCCGGACGGGTCATTTTTCCCATGACGGGAAGTCCGCTTTTCATCCGCTCCAGAGCCTCATCCGGAATCGGTTCGCTAACCGTCACCTCATACTCCTTTTCATGATCAAAGGATGGATGGGAGAGCCGATGATGAAGTTCCCCGTCATTAGTGAGAAGAAGAAGCCCGGTCGTATCCTTATCGAGTCTTCCGATGGGAAAAATCCGCGAGTGAACCTTTACCAGATCAATCACGACAGGCTTTCCATACTGTCTGCAGCTGGTGATATATCCCTTCGGTTTATTTAATGCGATGTATATCAGAGCCGGTTTGATATCCACCGGTTTTCCGTCCACGGCCACGATGTCTTTTTCAGGATCGATTTTTTTGCCCTGGGTTGTTACGATTTCACCGTTCACCATGACGCGGCCGGAAGCAATGTATGTTTCACCGGCCCTTCTGGAACAGACACCGGCTATTGAAAGATATCTCTGGAGTCGAACCAGTCCCAAATCAAAATCCTTAATACAGGAGAAGATTCACCACATGAAAACGGGGATATCGAAAGAACTAAGATCGGTAGTCGGCGTTGATTTTAATATAATCAACGGATAGATCACAGGTTAAAACCGATGCTGAATATTTTCCACTTCCCAGATGTAGAGTGATTCGAAATTCCGGTTTTTTCAATACTAGTGAAGCCTCGGCTTCTGCTCCCTTCCCGCAGCCGCAACCATTTTGAACCATCCGGACCTTGTCGAAATAGATATCCATTTTTCCGGGATCCATCGCAATGCCGGAACGCCCTGCCGCGGCCATGATCCTCCCCCAGTTGGCATCCTCGCCGAAAAGAGCGGTTTTAACCAGGATTGAACCGGCGACGGTATTCGCGACTTTTTCAGCCGACTCTTTGGATTCGGCTCCATCGACAAGAATTTCCACAAGTTTGGTCGCTCCTTCAGCATCCTTCACGAGTTTTCTGGCCAATTCAAGCATGACCTCATTCAAGGCGGCTTGAAAAACCTCCACCCTTTCAGGGGTTTCTACAGTTACGCCGGATGCAGCGTTTGCCATAATCAGAACCGTATCATTGGTGCTGGTGTCTCCGTCAATTGTGATCCGGTTGAGGGAGTTGCCGACGGATTCCGACAGCATTTCAGACAATAGAACGGTATTGATATTTGCATCCGTACAGACAAAGCAGAGAAGCGTCGCCATATCCGGGTGGATCATTCCCGCTCCTTTTGCGATTCCGGCAATCGTGCAGACTGTTCCTTCAACCCTGATTTGACGGAATGCCGCTTTCGGCACCGTATCGGTGGTCATGATCGCCTCGGCAAAATCCAAGGCGCCTTCAAATGAAAGAGATTGGATCAGAGATGGAACCGCATCTTCAATTTTTCCTATAGGCAACGGTTCTCCAATGACTCCGGTTGATGCAACCAGGACCAGCTTATCGGGGATTTGCAATTCGGATGCTATCCATGAAGCGGTTTTTTTTGCGTGTTGAAGCCCTTTTTCTCCAGTACAGGAATTGGCACACCCGCTGTTTGCAAGAATTGCCTGACACCGGCCTGACCGGATCCGGTCTTTGTCAAGAATGACCGGTGCGGCCTGAAAAGAATTGGTAGTAAAAACGCCGGCTGCATTCGCAGGGATCTGGGAAAAAATAAGACCCAAATCCTTTTTTCCGTTTTTTTTAATTCCGGAAATGATTCCAGCAGCTTTAAATCCCTTTGGAAGCTGAAGATCCATCTTTCCTCTTTGGTTCACCGGATGTTCCGAATGCCGGGTTATCGTCATGTCTGGTTCCGCTTATATTCCGTAAGATCCAGATAATCACAAAGGTATCCCTCTTGTCAATGCCTGTGGAATGACCGGGGAATCCGCTTGATTTCAATTTTAGGATAAGTCTATATTGATATTCCATTTGAACCATCGACGATTATTTTACTGAGCATGGAAACAGAAAGGATTCAATGAAAGAAACAAATCTGGCCTGCAAATTTTGCGGTACATTACTTTCCATTAAAAAGCTGTGACGCCGGACCCTGTTGTATTGCAGGTCGTGCAATCTGGATTTCCCCCTTGAAACCTATATCCATTTGATGGATGAGGATCTAGAATCGCGGCTGTTGAATACCCGCTGTGATCGACTCTGAAGATGAAAAATTTCAAACTCATCGTCGAATATGACGGAAGCGCCTATCACGGATGGCAACGTCAGCAGAACAGCCCGACCATTCAGGGTGAAATCGAAAACGTCATCCGCATCATGACCGGGATCCGCGTTGCCCTTATCGGATCCGGGCGAACAGATGCCGGAGTTCATGCCCTGGGCCAGGTAGCCAACTTTACCTGCACTACCCGGTTATCACCAGAAGCCTTGCTCCACGGATTGAACAGTCTGTTGAAAAAAGACATCGTCATCCTGGCGTGTTCATATGCTGAAGATGAGTTTCATGCCCGCTACGACGTCAGGAGAAAGATCTATCAGTATCGTATTCTGAACCGCAGTGTCGGATCTGCCATCGGGAGGCAGTACGAATATTTCATCCATCGCCGGTTGGATATCGACGCCATGAGGTCCGCTGCTGCAACCTTCACCGGGACTCACGACTTCAAGGCTTTTGAAGGCTCCGGGAGCCCTCGTAAAAGTTCGATCCGTACCGTCTTTCGAACAGAACTTATTGAACTTCCGGACGAACGACTGGTCTTTGAAATCGAAGCCGATGGATTTTTAAAATGTATGGTCCGGAATATCGTGGGGACTTTGGTTTATGTGGGATTTGGAAAGATCGGCCCGGAATCCATAAAAGAACTCCTTCTTTCAAAAACCCGCACTCTCACCGGTCCGACCGCCCCGCCCCACGGTCTTTTTTTAAAAGAGGTCCGGTATTAGGCTCCCTTGTTTTTTTAAGTTCTTCAATCCGTTGGTTGTAGCAGGCAATCACATCTCTGCGGCTTAACATACCAAGAAGCAGCTTCGAATCCTCATCAGCAACCACCGGGAGCTCATCAATATTTTTTTCAGTAAATTTTCGAAGCACCGAATTGAGATCCTCCGAAGGCGTAATGGAGATGATGTCGGAAGTCCCGATGTCCTTCATCACGACCAGTTCCTCAAGGTCTTTGGAAAAAAGAACGCTCCGAACATCGTTGATTGAAAAAATGCTCGTCAACCGGTGTTCCTGGTCCATGACTGGAAAATAATGCTGGGTTGTTGAGGAAAAAAAGTGCTTAAAGTTGGAAAAACGCATTCCCTGAGGAATCGGCTGAACTTTTCGGATCTTCTGAAGCATATCTTTTACCCGTATGGCCTGCAACACATCGACAAAAAAATCCCCTGCATGTGCCGGCGAGTCGATTCGGCTCTTGACCTGTTTTTCGTAGATCGTCCACCGTTTGGATAATAGATAGGCAACGGAACATACCAGGAGGCTGGGGAGAAGCAAATGATATGAGTTGGTCATTTCGCTGACCATGATGATCGTCGAAATAGGGGTGTTCGAAACCGAAGTGAAAAAGCCCGCCATCCCGACCACCACGAATGCTCCGGGTTCCCCGACCACTCCAGGGAGGATCCCGTGGAAGATTCTTCCTACAGCGCCTCCCATCGCCCCCCCGATGACAATGGAAGGTCCAAAGACCCCTCCACTTCCTCCGGATCCGATGGAAAACGACGTGGTGAAAATTTTTCCAATCCCCAAAGCCAGAAGGAATGGAATGGTTAACTCATTGTTGAGTGCTTTCTGGGCAAATCCGTATCCGAACGCCAGTGTCTGAGGAAGAAAAAAGCCGATGATTCCGGTGCATAGCCCACCCAGTGCAGGTTTGAAATATTTCGGAATCTGAAGTTTTCTGAAATAGCGTGTGACTCCATAAAATGATTTGACATATAACGCCCCGGCACCCGACAGGACCACCGCAAGAACCAGGTAGGGCCCGAGCTCCAAGGGATTTTGAAATTTGAAATATGGAGATTCAAAAAGTGATCCCCATCCATAAACCAAACAAAAGATACAATATGCAACGACGGATGCTATACCCGAAGGAATAATGACTTCATATTCAAAATCCGGGTCCCGATAGAGGACTTCGGCTGCAAAAAGCGCACCTGCCAAGGGTGCACGGAAAATACTGCCGACACCGGCCCCGATTCCAGCGGCCATCATGATCCGGCGCTCTCGCTCCGAAAGCTTCAGAAGAGTGGCGAGATAGGAGCCAAATCCTGCACCGATCTGCGCGATGGGGCCCTCTCTTCCTCCAGATCCCCCGCTGGTCAGAGTGATGGCTGAAGCAAGGGTTTTAATAATTGGGACCCGTCCCCGGATGAAACCGGATTTATTGTGATATGCGTCGATAGCGGCATCTGTGCCGTGCCCCTCGGCTTCCGGTGCAAAGGTGTAGACCAGAATTCCGCTTAAAATCCCACCCAAGGCGGGTATCAGCAAAAGAAGATAACGGTTGAACGCTGAGGGCGTAGGTGGAAAAAGATGGTGCTCTCCAGCAGGTCCTGGAGGCCGGTATCCGGCCAGAAAATCCATAAAAAAATGAATGCCGATTTGACAAAGATAGTGAAAGACGACGGCGCCGATGCCTGCAATAATACCGATCAGAATATAATATATCGTCCACTTGCCGGCATGAGCAAAAAGTGCGGATCTTTTCCCGACGAAAAGCGATTTCAGTTCTGCTTTCAATATACCGAATTTACGCATTAAAAGGTTGGCTTTGTCAGATCATGAATCCCTTGCAGAATCAAATCGAATAATTCAGGAATTTCGCTTTCTTCAAGGCAGGAAAATGCGACCCTCAAATCCCTGTCGCCGATGGAAATCAGTCCCACACCGTATTTATCCAGAAGATGGAGCCGAAGGGTCTCTGCATTCACGGATTTGAGCCGCAGGCACATGAAATAGCCGGAATTAAAAGGATAGACATCCCAGACATCCTTATAACGGGGGTCTTGAAGCACGTTTTGAACTTGCTCGGCTCTCTTTTTCAGGATTTCGAATTTCTCTTTTTTTTCCTTTACATATCGGGTATCGGTCATCGATTTTAAAATGATACTTTGACTCAAATGGGAAGCGTTTGAAATGTTTCCGCGGATGCAGCCAGCGGTTTTCTTCTCAAGGGCCTCATATACCTTTGTTGCGTCCTTTTTAGCATGACATCCGTAAGTGATAAATCCGACCCTCAACCCCCAAACAAAATTTTCCTTTGTAGCGCCATCCAGTTTTACGGCAAGGAGTCTGGGATGCCGGTTGACCAGCCCGCCGAATATGGATTCCTTATACACCGCTTTGTCATAGAACAACCCGAAGTAAGAGTCGTCGCATGCCGCAAGAACATTGATTCCGTCTTCAGCGAGCTCCGTCAAAACCCGGATGATGGCATCGGCATCGGAAACGGTGGGAGAATATCCGGTAGGATTATTGGGAAAATTCATTAATGCAGTCACTTTGCCCGAAACCTGAGATTCTTTCCGAAGCTGATTTTCAAATGCTTCAACATTGAAATTTCCGGTTTGGGTAAAGAGAGGAAAGTGGCTCAACCGCGCTCTCTTTCTCACAGAAAAAATCATGGAGTAATTCCCCCACATCTTATCCGGAAGCACCACCACATCGTCCGGATTGATCCAGAGATCCGCAAATGTACTGGCGGCATGCGTCACCCCGCATGTCACGACAGGAAGACTGATCTTGTGGCCGGACAACGAAGGGTTTTTTAAAAAAAGTGCGTTCTGCCAGGTTTTCCTCAGCGCCGGCATTCCGAAGGAGGGTGCATAGTTCAGGGATTCTTCAGGAAGGATCCCTTCAATATGCTCCATAACCGAATTAAAATGCATGGTGCGATGATTTTCCGTTGCGATTCCAATGGTGGCATTCATTTTAAATGCCTTTTCCTTTGCTTCGGCGCCTTGACTTAAAATTCCTTTCGGGAAAAAAAGCTCTTTCCCAAGGTTGGCCATCATCTCAATCAAGTGCTCGTTTTCATTTGAAATGATTCGATTGAGTTCTTCAGCGATCGGATTCATCGGAAATACTCCTTTTATAAGGGATCGGATTCGCCGCATCCTATCCGGATGCCGCATGCAATGGGGTCTCTTATCCTTCGTGGAAAAAAAAAGTCAAGGGAAAACAGGAGTTGAATGGAATAAAAAACCCCGCCTCTTGGGAGACGGGGTTTACCTTAAGATCGCAAAGAATTATTTTGCAGCTCGTTTGGATGCTTTGAGCGGATTGACTTTCACTTTGGTTTCCGGAGCCGCGGCAGTAACTACGTGAGATGCCATATTGCAGTTTCCATTCTTCCATCGTTGCGGAGGATTCGGATATGCCGTGCAATACCAGGTAGAGGAATATTCGATGCTGCGATTGCAGCCTTTGCATTGCTCCACGATCTCATGGCAAATCCCGCCGTTGAAAGAGCATCCTTTCGCGCCCATGAAAGGGCACTCCTTTCCGTTTCGAACCGTTTTGCAGACCAATTTAATCACCCCCTTTTTTTAAAACTCTCCTTAAAAAAAAACCGGGCAAGACTGATATCCCGGTTGATTGCACTACCCTTCTAAAACCAGCGGAATATAATGACACAGAATATCGATGTCAATATTTTTTTTTAAATTATTTCTAAATTTCAATCGATCCCTTTTCTATCCCTTTGACAATCCGCTTCGAAACGAAAGGATCAACTCTCAGTCAATAAATGATTCCTGTCTAATGGAGCGATTGTTGAGTTTGCTTAAAGATGCAAGGAAGAGGGTGCTGGGCAATACTGGAGTATGCCCGGTGCCCGATGACGCCGCAGGTTCGGCAAAACCGGCAATCCCAAAGGGTTTTAAATAATG